>JBIIDF010000017.1:0-18120 GCA_044238535.1 Vicinamibacterales bacterium | reverse complement strand
CAGATAGGAGGGTCGCAGCCGTCCACGCTGCGTCCACGCGGTAGGACCATCCCACCGCGGCCAGAAACGCGCACAGTATCCAGATCAGTTCAAACACGGGAACGGACACCCTTCTGTTCCGCCCTCCTGACGGGGTGGATCTTCGTGAGATTGACAGATGGAGTAATTCTCTCCAACACAAACCGCGCTCAGCCAGTCGCTCCACACCGCCGGAGACCTGGCCGGCCCGGCAGGCTGAGGAACGCCGGAGCCTTGCGGGTCGTATCGACCCTGCGCTGGGCCGTCGATGCCGTCGGAAGAGTGGCCAACGCCGGGGCGGGACGCGTCAAGTCGCGTCCGTCTCGTTATCCCCGGCCGGCGTGACTGCCTGTGAGGCGTCCTGCCTGTGATCCCTCGGGTATGATCGTCCCGACATGTCCTTTCGCGCGCTCATTGGCCATCGCCAGACGATCAACCGGCTGATGGGCGCGATCGCGCGAGGGACGCTGCCCCCCACGCTGCTCTTCGCGGGGCCCCAGGGCGTCGGCAAGTGGCTGACGGCGACGGCGACGGCCCAGGCGGTCAACTGCCTCGATCCTGCAGCTCAGTCGGCCGGCGATGCCTGCGGCATGTGCCGCAGCTGTGACCGGGTGGCTCGCGGTGTCCACGTCGATGTGCTGACGGTGGAGCCGGACGACAAGGCCTCGATCAAGATCGACGGCATTCGCGAGGTGCTGGCGCGCACCTCCTATCGGCCGTTCGAGGGGCGGCGACGGGTGGTCCTGATTCGGGACGCCGACACGCTGGAGCTGTCGGCCCAGAACGCACTGCTCAAGTCGCTCGAGGAACCCCCCGACGCCACGATGTTCGTGCTCGTCACGGCCGTGCCAGGGGCGCTGCTGCCCACCGTCCGCTCCCGGACGATGCGCGTGCGGTTTGCGCCGTTGACGGTCGACGAGGTCACGCAGGCACTCGAGCGCGACCACGGACACGAAGCGACGCAGGCCCGTGCATCGGCCGCGCTTGCCGACGGCAGCGTCGGTCAGGCCCTCGGGCTGGCCGATGCCGATGTCGTGGCGCTCCGCGACGCGGCCCTGCGCCTGCTCAACGACGTCGCCGCGCGGAGTGACGCGCCGGCCCGAGTCCAGGCAGGCGATACCCTGCTGGTGCCTGGCGGGGGCGGCAAGAAGGAACGAACACGCAGCGAACTGGGCGTGGTCCTGCGCTGTGCGGCCGCGCTGCTGCGCGACCTCGAGGTGATCAACGCCGGCGCCGATCGGCGGGTGCTGGCGCACCCTGCGCTGGAGCCGACGTTGACGGCGCTGGCGCCGCGCTTTGGCGCCGACCGGGCACGCACGGCATTCACCAGCGTCGACCGGGCCCTGTACGCCCTCGAACGCAATGCCGGGTCCAAGGCCGTCGTCGAATGGCTGGCGCTGCAGTTGTGAGTCGAGGCATGCGCGATACTGAACACATGCAGCGCGTGCGCATCGGGGTGACCGACGGCGATCCGGCGGGTATCGGACCGGAGATCGTCCTGAAGGCGTGCGCCGATCCCCGGGTGCTGTCGGTGTGCGAGCCCGTGGTGTTTCACGCCCATGCGCGCCGCCCGATCACGCCCGGTGAGGAGAGCGCCGACAGCGGCCAGGCCGCCTACGACGCCATCGTCCGTGCGGTCGACGCGGCCCGCCGCGGTGACGTGGATGCCGTGGCGACGGCCCCGGTCAGCAAGCAGGCCTTCGCCCTGGCTGGATTGCCGTGGAAAGGGCACACGGACCTGCTGGCACATTTGTGCGGCGTCGACCAGGTGCGGATGCTGTTCTACGCGGACGGCCGCGCCGAGACCGATGCCGCGGGACACCACCAGGTCGCCAGGCGTCCGTTGTGCGTCACCCTCGTGACGGTGCATGTGCCGCTGGCGTCGGTGGCGTCCCTGCTGACTGTGACCGACGTGGCCCGCACGCTGTCGATGACGGCCGACTGGTTACGGGCACGTGGCCTGGTCGCCCCACGCGTGGCGCTGGCTGCGCTGAACCCTCATGCCGGCGAGCACGGCCTGATGGGACACGAAGACGAGGACATCCTGCGGCCTGCGGTGGCGGCGGCACGCGCCGGGGGCGTGGATGCCAGCGGGCCGTTCCCCGCGGACACGGTCTTCCTCCGTGCGTTGCGGGGCGAGTGTGACGCCGTGGTGGCCTGCTATCACGACCAGGGGCTGATTCCGGTCAAGCTGCTGGCTTTCGGCGATGCGGTGAATGTCACGATTGGCCTGCCCATCATCCGCACGTCGGTCGACCACGGCACGGCGTTCGACATTGCTGGTCGCGGTGTGGCCGACCACGGTAGCCTGGTGGCGGCCATTCGGCTGGCCGCCGCGCTGGCTCAGGAGCGTCGCTGATGGCCAAGGCACCGAAGCCTGTGGCGAGCGGTGAGGACGAGGTGCTCATCGCCGACAACCGCAAGGCATTTCACGATTTCCACATCCTCGAGACGTTCGAGGCGGGCATCGCCCTGCTCGGGACCGAGGTGAAAGGGATTCGCGAGGGCCGCGCCAACCTGCGCGATGCGTTTGCGAAGGTGGAACGTGGCGAGGTGTGGCTGTACAACGTGCACATCAATCCGTACTCGCACCGCGGGTATGTCGACCACGATCCCAAGCGTCGGCGACGGCTGCTGCTGCATCGCCAGGAAATCAGAAAGCTGATCGGCAAGACGGTGGAGAAGGGCCTGACCCTGGTGCCGACGCGGTTGTATTTCAAACGGGGCCGCGTCAAGGTGGCGCTGGCGCTGGCACGCGGCAAACAGGCCCACGACAAGCGAGACAGCATCAAGCGCCGCGAGGCCGACCGCGAGACGCGTGCCGCGATCAAGGAACGGTCGCGATGACGCCCATTCCCTTCAACCGGGCGGCCGTCACCGGCCGCGAGCTCGAGTACGTCGGACGCGCCATCGCCGAGGGCCCCATCCACGGCGATGGGCCGTTCACCCACGCCTGTCATACGCAGCTGGCCACTATCACGGGGGCACCGAAGGTCCTGCTGACCACGTCGTGCACGCACGCCCTCGAGATGAGCGCCCTCCTGCTCGGCATCGCGCCCGGCGATGAAGTCATCATGCCGTCGTTCACCTTTGTGTCGACGGTCAATGCGTTTGTGCTGCGCGGGGCGAGGCCGGTGTTCGTCGACATCAGGCCCGACACCCTCAACCTCGACGACACGCGCCTCGCGGCGGCCATCACCCCACGCACACGCGCCATCGTGGTCGTGCACTACGCAGGGGTGGCGTGCGAGATGGTCGCCATCATGGCGATTGCCCGCGCCCACGGGCTTCCCGTAGTGGAGGACAACGCCCACGGGTTGTTCGGCACCTACCAGGGGCAGCCGCTCGGCAGCTTCGGCGTCCTGTCGACGCTGAGCTTTCATGACACCAAGAACCTGTCGTGCGGCGAGGGCGGTGCCCTGGTCATCAACGACGCCGCGTTCGCCGACCGGGCCGAAATCATCCGGGAAAAAGGGACGAACCGCACGCGGTTCTACCGGGGACAGGTGGACAAGTACACCTGGTGCGACGTCGGGTCGAGCTACCTGCCGTCAGACATTCTGGCGGCCTATCTGCTCGCGCAGCTCGAGGCACGCGAGCAGATTCAGTCGCGGCGACAGCAGATCTGGGCACGGTATCAGTCCGCGCTGAGCGACTGGGCGACGCGTCACGGCATTGGCCTGCCCACCATTCCTGCAGGGTGCGAGCATCCGGCGCACCTGTTCTACCTGCTGATGCCGTCCCTGGACGCGCGCACGCGACTCCTGGCGTCCCTGCGGGCCCGACAGGTGCTGGCGGTCTTTCACTACCTGCCCCTGCACCTCTCGGAGATGGGGCGCAGGTTCGGCGGGTATGAGGGCCAGTGCCCGGTGACCGAGTCGGTCGCCGACCGCCTGGTGCGTCTGCCGCTGTTCTTTCAACTGTCAGACGCCGACCAGCAGCGCGTGATCGATGCGGTCATCGCGACGGAGGGGGTGGGCTGATGGAGACACGTCCACCTGTGGTCGCGGTCATCGGGGCCGGCGGTCAGTTGGGGCACGCCCTCAGCGCCCAGTGGGCGGACCGGGCTGAGGTTCACCGGTTCACGCACGACCGGCTCGACCTCTGCGATGCCGCCGCGGTCGCGTCGATGGTGGCTGACGTCCGGCCGTCGGTCGTGGTCAATGCGGCCGCCTTCAACGACGTGGACGGTGCCGAATCGCGGCAGGTCGACGCCCTCGATATCAACGGCATCGGCGTGGGGGTACTGGCGCGTGCCGCAGCCTCCGTGGGCGCCACGTTCGTCCACTACAGCACCGATTTCGTCTTCGCCGGCACCGTGCCTGGTGTCTGGACAGAAGCCGACCCCCCCGAGCCACAGAGCGTGTACGCGCAGTCGAAACTGATGGGCG
Organism: Vicinamibacterales bacterium; assembly: GCA_044238535.1. Classification (GTDB taxonomy): domain Bacteria; phylum Acidobacteriota; class Vicinamibacteria; order Vicinamibacterales; family UBA2999; genus VFZN01. The sequence goes on along the minus strand of JBIIDF010000017.1, from coordinate 13,711 downwards.
AGTGGCTGGCGGCCGAGTGTCCGTCGCATTACGTCCTGCGCGTGGAAAGCCTGTTCGGAGGCGAGCGCCGCCGCAGCAGCATCGACCGCATTGTCGACACCCTGCTGCGCGGCGAGCCGGTCACCCTGTTTGCCGACCGCACGGTCACCCCCAGCTTCGTGGATGATGTGGCCGAGGCCACGTGGCGGTTGCTCGAGACGCAGGGCCCGCCGGGGCTGTATCACTGCGTCAACGCCGGCGTGACGACCTGGTACGGAGTGGGGATGGCAGTCGCCCGTGCGTGCGGGGCCGATGAGGCGCTGCTGCGCCCGACCAGCGTGCGTCATGTCGCGATGAAGGCGCCTCGACCGCAGTACGCCGCATTGTCCGCGGCCCGTCTGCAGGCGGTGGCCGGGGCGCTGCCCGAGTGGCGTGACGCGGTGACCCGATATCTGCGGCGGCGGGGTGTGGCGGGGGCCGACGCGAGAGAGTGAGGCCGGGTGCCTCTGAAGGGGTTGCCGCCAGGTGCACTGGCGGGTTACGTTATTGGATTGCCATGTCAAAGCGTGCACTGATTACCGGAATCACGGGGCAGGACGGGTCGTATCTGGCCGAATTGCTCCTCGAACAGGGCTACACCGTCTACGGCGTCGCCCGGCGGCTCAGTGCCCCCAACGACTGGCGCATCGCCCACCTGCGTGATCGCATCACGATGATTCAGGCCGACCTGCTGGATCAGCTGTCACTGATCAAGGCTGTGGAGCAGGCCGACCCCCACGAGTTCTACAACCTGGCGGCGATGTCGTTCGTGCCGACGTCCTGGGACGAGCCCATGCTGACCGGCGAATTCAATTCGCAGGGAGTGACGCGGGCACTCGAGGCGATTCGTCGTGTGAACACGAAGATTCGCTTCTATCAGGCCTCCTCCAGTGAAATGTATGGCCGCGTGCGCGAAGTGCCGCAGACCGAGATGACGCCGTTCTACCCGCGCAGCCCCTACGGCGTCTCGAAGGTGTATGGCCACTACATCACCGTGAACTACCGGGAAAGCTACGACCTGTTTGCGTGCTCGGGCATCCTGTTCAATCACGAGTCGCCCAGGCGCGGGCTTGAGTTTGTGACGCGGAAGGTGACGGACGGTGTCGCCCGCATCAAGCTGGGGCTGACCGACCATCTGGGACTCGGCAACCTTGATGCGTGCCGCGACTGGGGTTTCGCCGGCGATTACGTGCGGGCCATGTGGCTCATGCTGCAGCAGGACCAGCCGGACGATTACGTGGTGTCAATGGGCGTGGCCCACTCGGTGAAGGACCTGGTGGAGACGGCGTTTGCGCATGCCGGCCTCGACTGGCAGCAGTATGTCCGCACCGACCCGCGGTTCCTGCGCCCGGCGGAGGTCGACCACCTCATCGGTGACCCGAGCAAGGCCCAGCGGCAGCTGGGGTGGACGCCGTCGGTCAACTTCACCCAACTGGTACAGATGATGGTCGACGCCGACATCGCACGGCACTCGCGCGACGCGAAGATCGCGGCGCTCTGATACGGCGGTCCGGGGCGACGGCCCCGCGCGACCCGGGGCGGTCACGCCCCGGCGGAGGTCCCGTCCCCGCCTGGGCCCCGCACCGGGGCCGAGGGGGCATTTCTGCCGAGTCGTCTGGCTCAGTTCGCGTCGGCGACAATCGCCGCCACCCGCGCCGCAATGGCGAGTGACGAGGTGAGGCCGGGCGAGTCGATCCCTGCCACTTGCACGACGTGCGGGTTCACGACGTCGCGCTGAATCAGGAAATCGGCAAACGCCTCGGTGGGAGGGCAGAGCTTGGCGCGAATGCCGGAGCTGGCCGGCTGCAGGTCGGCCAGGGTCACCGCCGGGAGCAGCGCGCGGGTTTCCTCGACAAAGGCCTCCAGCGGCAGCCGGTTCGATTCGTAATCGTCCTTTCGGTCCTGATACTGAATCGTCGGTCCGAGCAGGACGCTGCCCCAGGTGGTCCTGGTGAGGTGTACCCCGAGGCCATGTCCCGGCGCGTGCGGTACCGGGTAGACCAGACCGTTGACCAGGTGTCGGCGTGACGGTGCGAGTTCGGCGTAGTCGCCCCGACATGGATAGATGGTCAAGGCCTCGCCTCCGAGCATGGCGCTGACCGTGTCGGCCCACAACCCCGCCGCATTGACGACGAGGCGCGCCGCGATGGATTCATGCGGCGTCCGCAGCGCCAGTCCGATGGGGTGCGGCTGTGCCTCGAGCAGTGGCGAACCGGTCAGCACGTGGACGCCCGCAGCTGCGGCCAGCCGATGGAGGGTGCGGACGTAGGCCTCTGGTTCGATGCGTCCCGTGGTGGGTGACCAGATCGCCGCCAGGCCGGCTACATGCGGTTCGCGCGCCGCGATGAAGGCGCGGTCCACGAGTTCGACGGGGACACCGTTGACGTGTGCCCGTTCGGCCAGACTGACCAGCGCGGACTGCTCGTGGTCTGCGGTCGCCACAATGAGCTTACCGCAGCGGTCGTGCGGGATCCGGTGGGTCGCGGCGAAGGCATAGAGCCGCTCGCGGCCCTCGACGCAGAGGGTCGCTTTGAGCGTCTGCGCGGGATAGTAGATGCCGGCATGGATGACGCCGCTGTTGCGCGTGCTGGTTTCGTGGCCGGGGCGCGCATGCTGCTCGAGGAGGCACACGGTGTGGCCGTCTTCGGCCAGCGCCAACGCGCAGGCGAGGCCGACGACGCCGCCACCCACGACGGCAATGTCAATCTCGGTGTCGGCCATCAATTGCGTCCAGGAATCGCTCCAGACTACCATCGAAAGTCTGTGAACGTTCCTCTTCTCGACCTTCAGGCGCAGTATCGTCCCCTGCGCGATCAGTTCATCGAGGCCCTGACGCGCGTGGCCGACAGCGGCCGCTTCATCATGGGACCGGAAGTGGACGCCTTCGAACACGAGGTGGCTGCCGCAGTCGACGTGAAGCACGCCATTGGCGTGTCGTCCGGTACCGACGCGCTCCTGGCCGCCCTGATGGCGCTTGGCATCGGGCCGGGTGATGAAGTGGTGACGAGCACCTTCTCGTTCTTCGCGACGGCTGGCTCGATCGCCCGCGTGGGCGCGCGGCCGGTGCTGGTGGACATCGACCCCGAGACGTATAACATCGACGTCGTGGGCGCGGCGCGTGCCTGCACGACGCGCACCCGCGCGCTGATGCCGGTACACCTGTTCGGTCAGGCGGCCGACATGAGTGCGGTGCTGGCGCTGGCCGACGAGTATCGTCTGCACGTGATTGAAGACGCCGCTCAGGCCATCGGGGCCGGCGATCATGGCGGGAAGGTCGGGGGCATCGGCAATCTGGGATGTTTCTCGTTCTTCCCCAGCAAGAATCTCGGGGGCTTTGGCGATGCGGGGCTCGTCACGACCAACGACGATGCGCTGGCGCACAAAGTGCGGCTCATCCGGAACCACGGCATGGAGCCGAAGTATTACCATTCGCTGATCGGGGGCAACTTCCGCATCGACGCCATTCAGGCGGCTGTGCTGCGCGTCAAGCTCCCGTACCTGTCGGCATGGACCGATGGTCGGCGCCGCAACGCGGCGCGTTACCGGACCCTCTTCGCCGAGGCGGGCCTGGTGGGCACGATTGGGCTGCCCAAGGAGTGGCCCGACCGGTATCACATCTACAACCAGTTTGTGATTCGCGCGCCGAAGCGCGATGCGCTGAAGGCGCATCTCGAGGCCGCCGGCATCGGGACCGAGATTTACTACCCGGTGCCCTTTCATCAGCAGGCCTGCTTTGCCTCGCTCGGATACAAGACAGGCGACTTCCCGCACGCCGAGCGCGCGGCCGCCGAGGTGCTGGCGCTGCCGATTTATCCGGAGCTGTCTGCGGAACAGCAGACGCGTGTCGTCGAGCAGATGGCGGCGTTCTACGGCGTCGCGGCGTGACAGGGCCGTGCGTGACCGAGGGACCATGCTGATTGAGAAAGCCCCGACGCGCGCGATTTTCTGGGATATCGACGGCACGCTGCTGCTGACGGCACGTGCCGGCATGATTGCCTGGGAAGAGGCGTACGGTGCGTCGGGCGACGACCGCGTGTTTCCTCCGGTACGCCCGGACGGGATGACCGACCATCAAATCGCCGCGTGGCTGCTGCTCGGGCATCCCGGGCCGTTTGGGGACGTCAGTGAGGCCGTACAGCAGCAGGCCGATGCGCTGGTGTCGGCCTACGCGTCCCGGCTTCCGCACGTGCTGCCGCAGCGGCAGGGACGCGTCCTCACCAATGTGTCGGCTGCCCTCGCCTGCATCGACCGGGAGGAGACCCTGACATCGTGGGTGGTGACCGGCAATGTTGAGGCCGGGGCCGTGGCCAAGCTGCAGCACTACGGGCTGGCGGGGTATTTCTCGGCCACGCCCGGGCACCCGCTGCGCGGCGCCTTCTCGGCACGCGTCGAGCCTCGCCACGCCATCGTGGCCCGCGCCGCCGAGGCAGCCCGGCGCCTCGACCCGACGCTCCAGTTGGCCGAAATGCTGGTCGTTGGCGACACTCCGCACGATATCGAGGGCGCCCGCACGGCTGGGATTCCCACGCTCGCGCTGGCCACCAACACTCACACGGTCGAGGAACTCGAGTCGCACCAGCCCTGGCTGACGCTCTCGGCCCTGCCGGACGCCGAGGCGTTCCGGACGCTGCTGGCTCAGCGCTTCCAGCCGACGACGGCGTAATCCTGCGGCGCGAAGATCAAATCGTTCAGCAGGTTCACGTTCCGGTCGATGCTGTTGTAGAGCGCGGCCAGTCCCTGTCCGCTCTCACCGGGCGCGGTCGTGAGGCGCGTGATCTCGGGTGTCCGGCCCAGCTGCTGCGCGGCAGGAATCGGGGCCCGCAACTGGACCTCGGTGTCGGCGAAGCCTGCGGCATCCACCAGGAACCGCAGCGTGTCGGGATGAAGCGGCCGCATGTGGGTGATGTCCCGCAGGTAGCTCGAGAAGAACGCCGACCACGACGCCACGTTGATGGTTTCGAGCAGGATCGGCGAACCCGGTGACAGCACGCGATGGGCTTCGTCGACGAGTTCGAGCAGATAGTCGGGCGGCAGGTGCTCCACGACCTGCAGCGCGATGAGGCCGCCGAGCTCGCCGTCGCGGCATTGCCGCAGATAGGTCAGGGCATCGGCCTCGGTGACGTCGAGGCCATCGGCGCGGCAGAGGGCCACCATCTCGTGGTTGAGGTCAATGCCGCGTGCCCAGGTGCCGTGCCCGTGCAGCAGCTTGAGGAATTCGCCGCGGCCGCATCCGATGTCGAGGACATCCTGCCGCCCGCGGAACAGGTCGACGTACGACTGCTGACGTTCGGCGATCACCTGCGGGTCGCCCCGGAAGACGTTTTCGAAGGCAACGTAGGTGTGCGCGGCCAGCGGGTCTGACGACAGATGCACCGACGCGGTGGTGGCGGGTGACAGCGGCGTGGCGCCCACCGGGGATGGGGGGGCCGTGGAGAGGGACGCCCCTGTGGCCGTGGCGCCGACGGTGGCCTGCGAGACGGGGCCGCGCTGCTGCAGCTCGCGCCGGAGCGCCTGCACCGCCACTTGCAGTGTGCTGACCGAGGCGCGCAGGCTTTCATAGCGCTCCCACCGCTTCAGCATGTCGTCAGAGACGTCGCTCAGCGCGGCGGCCAGGCCCTGCACCGAGTCGGCAATCTGCTGCGAGATCGCGTAGAACTCGTAGTCTTTCGAATCGACGAAGGGCGTAATCTGCTGCAGCAGGAGGATGAGCTTCGACTGCAGCCGCTCGACGTGCTGGTGCTGCGCCTGCAGCGCCACGAGCGAGGCCCGTGCCGCCTCGACCTGTGCGCGGGCCGGCAGCACACTGCGGTTGACGTGGTCGACGAGCGTGGCGTTGAACGCTTCCTGCCGCTCGAGGTAGGGGCGCACCAGACTCATCACAAAGGCGGCGGCCCGACCCCGCCAGCCCTCAGGCAGGGCGGGGGCATTCGCCGTGATTGCCCAGCGCTCGTTGAGCGGCGTGATCTGGGCCTCGTCCGGGGGAGACGGCAGGGCAGGCAGCGCCGGAGGCTGCAGGGCGGCAATGGCCTGATCCAGCGCCGTCAAGGCCTCGTTGTAGCGTTCGTCGGCCTCTTCGCGCTGGCGTTTGAGCCGTGCCAGCTCCTCGGGCATGACCGGTCGCTCGACGATGCTCATTGGCCGATGACTCCGTCGAGCGGACTGCTGGCCGTGGCGTACCGCCGCTTCGGAATACGTCCCGCCAGATAGGCGAGGCGGCCGGCCTCAACCGCCAGCTTCATGGCCCGGGCCATCGCGACGGGATCCGTGGCCCCGGCGATTGCGGTATTCATGAGCACGGCGTCGACCCCGAGTTCCATGGCCATGGCGGCATCGGAGGCCGTGCCGACGCCTGCGTCCACAATGACCGGCACGCGTGAGAACTCGCGGATGATGGCGATGTTGTTCGGGTTCTGGATGCCGAGGCCCGAGCCGATAGGCGCGCCGAGCGGCATGACGGCCGCGGCGCCGGCATCCTCCAGGCGGCGGCACACGACCGGGTCGTCGTTGGTGTAGGGCAACACGACGAACCCTTCCCTGGCCAGGACGCGCGTGGCCTCCACGAGCGCCGCCGTGTCGGGATACAGCGTGCGCTCGTCGCCAATCACTTCAAGCTTCACCCAGTGCGACATCCCGGCTTCCCGCCCCAGTCGCGCCGTGCGGATGGCATCATCGGCGGTGTAGCAGGCGGCAGTGTTGGGCAACAGGAAGATCTGCGCGGTGTCGATGTAGTCGAGCAGTGATTCGGTCTTCCGTGTGATGTCGACCCGACGGACCGCCACCGTGGCCATGTCAGCCCCCGAGGCCTCGTGGGCGGCGCGCATCACCGGATGTGACGGGTATTTTCCGGTGCCGACGATGAGACGCGAGCGGAACTCGCGGCCGGCAATGACAAACGGATCGGCCATCAGGGAATTGTATTACCCGCCGCCCACGAAGTTGACGATTTCGACGCGGTCACCCTCGTGCACGGGCGTCTCGTCGTAGCGCGCACGCTTGACGACCGCCTCGTTGCACTCGACGGCGACGCGGCGGGCGTCGATGCCGAGGTGCGTCAGCAGGGTGGCCACGGTGAGGCCGTCCGGCACCAGATGCGGGTCGCCATTGATGTGCAGCGTCACGATACCTACGAGCGTAGTGATCGCATCGGTCGGGGGTCAAGCGGCCGGCACGCATGGCGGCCGCGTGCAGGGCGCGCGCCGGGCGCCCGACGGCACCCGGATCCGCCCCCACCCGGGGACGGGCCTCCCGGGTCGAACGGTATACTTGAGCGGTTATGGCTGCTGCTGTGCGCGCGTCCGATCCGCTGGGCCTCGACGGATTCACCTTCGCCGACTTGCACGACCCGGGCCGGCTGCGTGACCTGTACCAGGCATTCACGCGCGAGGTGGCGGTCGCCGAACCCGAGCTCTGGCAGGCCTGGACGCAGTACGCCGAGGTGCCCGACATGCTGACGGCGTCAGCCCGCGGTCACCTGCTGGTGCAGATGGCCCCGCACGTGTCGCGTTTCATTGCGCGACTGTTCGGGGTGGGCGATGCGGCGCAGGCCCTCACGGCATCGACCGCCGCCTACGACCAGTTGTTCCGATTCAAGGTGGACCTGGTGCGCCGACGGGCGTTGCCGCTGCTGAAGGCGGGGGCGCACGTCGCGGCCTCGGCCGAGGACCACGCCCGCGTCGAGGCCCTGCTGCACGCCGAAGGCATCACCGACCTGTGGGCCGACCTCGCGGCGTCCGAGCTGGCGCTGGCCCGTGCGGGCTGCGCGCTGCTGGATCGCGAAGCGGCGCTGACGGCCTCAGGGGCAGAGGCTTCGTCGGACGCGAAGGCCGATCTGGCGGCCGACATGGAGGCGCTGCGGCGCTGGGCCGCCGCGCACGTGCACGAGCCGCGCTTGCGCGACTGGGTGGTCTTCCGGTTCCCGGAGACCATCGACGCCGATCGGCTGGTTCGTGTGCAGCGTCCGCGGGCCGATGTTCCCGAAGTGATGACCGGCCCCGATGCTGCCCTGCGGCGGCGCCAGGGATTTGCGCTCACCGACGGGCGCTACAGCCCGCGCGAAGTGCTCAGCGAGATTCACTACTGCGTGCTGTGCCACGAACGCGAGAAGGACAGCTGTTCCAAGGGCATTCGCGACAAGGCCGGCACGGTGTCGCGCAACGCGCTGGGGATTCCGCTCGCGGGGTGCCCCCTCGACGAAAAGATTTCTGAAATGCACACCGTGCGCAAGCATGGCGATGCGATCGGGGCGCTGGCGATTGTCGCGATCGACAACCCCATGTGTCCCGGTACGGGCCACCGCATCTGCAACGACTGCATGAAGGCGTGCATCTATCAGAAGCAGGAGCCGGTGAACATTCCCCAGGTGGAGACCGGTGTCCTGACGGATGTGCTGGCCTTGCCGTTCGGCGTCGAAATCTACGGGCTGCTGACGCGCTGGAATCCTCTCAACATCGCACGCCCGTACGCGCTGCCGTACAACGGCAAGAACGTGCTCGTGGTGGGTCTGGGCCCGGCGGGCTATACGCTGACGCACTACCTGCTGAACGAAGGCTTCGGCGTGGTGGCCATCGACGGCCTCAAGATCGAGCCGCTGCCGCGCGCACTCACCGGGGCGGCCGGCGAGCCGCCGCGTCCGGTGCGCGACTGGACCGAGCTGTACGCGCCGCTCGATCAGCGCATTCTCGAAGGTTTCGGCGGTGTCTCCGAGTACGGCATCACGGTGCGGTGGGACAAGAACTTCCTGAGTCTCATTCACCTCACACTGGCCCGGCGGCGCACGTGCGCGATTCATGGCGGTGTGCGCTTCGGCGGGTCGCTGCCGATGGACGATGCGTGGGCGTGGGGCTTTGACCACGTGGCCATTGCCGCGGGCGCCGGACGGCCGACGATTATCGACATCCGCAACAATCTGCTGCGCGGCATCCGCAAGGCCAGCGATTTTCTGATGGGCCTGCAGCTCTCGGGTGCGTTCAAACCCGAGTCGCTGTCGAACCTGCAGGTGCGCCTGCCGGCGGTGGTCATTGGCGGCGGGCTGACCGGCGTCGACACCGCGACCGAGCTGATGGCGTATTACCCGCTGCAGGTCGAAAAGACACTCGACCGTTTCGAAGCCCTGTCGGCCGCGCTCGGGGAAGCCGCGGTCCGGGCGCACCTCGATGACGAAGAACAGCAGATCCTCGACGAGTTCCTGGGGCATGGACGTGCGGTGCGTGCCGAACGTGCCCGCGCCGCTGCGGCGGGCGAGGTCCCCAGCTTTGTGCCGCTGCTGCGTGCGTGGGGCGGGGTCACCCTGGCGTATCGCAAGCGCCTGAGCGATTCGCCGGCCTACCGCCTCAACCACGAGGAAGTGACGAAGGCTTTCGAGGAAGGCATTGCGTTCGCCGAGCAGCTGAATCCCGTGGAGGCCGTGCCCGACGCGTATGGGCACGTGCGCGCGATGCGTTTCACGCGCACGGACGGTGCCGAGGACGAGGCCCCGGTGGAACTGCCGGCCCGCACGGTCCTGGTGGCGGCAGGCACCGCGCCCAACGTCACCTACGAGAAGGAATACCCGGGGACCTTCCAGCTGGATGGCCGTCAGCGCTTCTTCCAGGGCTATCGCGCGACCCGCCGCCCCGATGGGCAGGTGGTGCTCGAGCCTGACGCCGAGGGATTCTTCACGTCGCATCTCACGGCCGACGGCCGCTGTGTGTCGTATTACGGCGACAATCACCCGCGTTACAACGGCAATGTGGTGAAGGCCATGGCCTCGGCGAAGCACGGCTATCCGCACGTCGTGGCACTTTTTGCCGACGAGATTCGGCGACTCGACCCGACCGCGCAACCGGCCCGAGACGCGGCCTGGCAGCGCCTGACGGCACACTGTGCCGATCAGCTCGACGCGCGCGTGGAACGCGTGGTACGGCTGACGCCGACGATCATCGAAGTGATTGTGCGCGCCCCGGCGGCCGCGCGCCACTTCAAACCCGGCCAGTTCTACCGCCTGCAGAACTTCGAGCGCGACAGCCGGCGTGTGCACGTGGACGGGCACGAGGCGGCGATGACCCTCGAGGGCATTGCGCTCACGGGCGCCTGGGTGGATGCCGAACAGGGTCTGCTGTCGCTCATCACGCTGGAAATGGGCGTCTCGAGCCGGCTCTGTGCCTACCTGCAGCCGGGCGAACCCGTGGTCGTGATGGGGCCGACGGGGGCGCCGACAGAGATTCCGGATCAGTCGGCCGTGCTGCTCGCCGGTGGCGGGCTGGGGAACGCGGTGCTCTTTTCCATCGCGAGGGCCCTCAAGGCGCAGGGCAATCGTGTCGTCTACTTTGCGGGCTACAAGAACGGGGCCGACATCTTCAAACGCGAGGAGATCGAGGCGTCCACGGACCAGGTCATCTGGGCCAGTGATGCCGGACCGGTCATCACGCCGTCTCGTCCGCAGGACACGCACTTCCGGGGCAATATCGTCCAGGCGATGGTGGCCTATGCCGAGGGGCAGCTGGGGGCTCAGGCCGTGCCGCTGGAGGAGGTCACACGCATCATTGCCATCGGCTCTGACCGGATGATGAATGCCGTGCGGCAGGCGCGCCACGGTGTGCTGCAGCCCTACCTGCAGCCGACGCATGTGGGCATCGGCAGCATCAATTCCCCGATGCAGTGCATGCTGAAGGAAGTGTGCGCGCAGTGCCTGCAACGGCATGTCGACCCGGTGACGGGGCGTGAGGAATTTGTGTTCTCCTGCTACAACCAGGACCAGGAACTCGACCGCGTCGACTTTGACAATCTCTTTGCCCGGCTCCGGCAGAACAGCGTGCAGGAAAAACTGTCGAACCTGTGGCTGGACCGCGTGCTGTCGGCCGCGCCCGCGCTGACGCATGCCTGAGGGCATGACCACGTCGGGCCTGCCGTTCCCGGACGGGCAGGCCCCGCCTCTCGCCGGCGCCCTGGTCGCCATCGTCGGGCGGCTGTGGTCGCTGTCGCGACGTGAGGCGGGTGCGGCACTGGCCCGTGCCGGGGCGCGGGTGGTGGAGACTCCAGACGCCGCCACGGTCGTGGTGATCGGCGGCGATGCGCCTGCCGATGCGGTACCGCTCCGGGCCATCGACGAGCGCACCTTCTGCCGCTGGGTGGGGGTTCCCGATTTTCTTGATGAGCGCGCGCAGATTTTCGGCGTGACTGAACTGCGCGCCCGCTATCCGCTGGTGCAGGCCCCGCACATCCGACAGTTGCGTGCCGGCGGCTGGCTGCGCGTCGTGTTCGAGAACGACCGTGATGCCTGGGTGCGGTTCGACGGGGCGTCGCTGCTGCGTCGGGTGCATGACGCACTGGCGCGCGGGCAGTCGTTCCGAGGGATTCTCGACGAGCTGCGCGCGGTGCGCGCCGGTCAGCTCAGTTTCGATTTTTCGTCACAGGCCGTTCAGTCGCGTGTGGTGGAAATGCCGCAGCGCCGACCGATGCCGGTGTCGCCGGTCCCCGAGGGCGTTGGGGATGATCGGGCCCTGTCACTGGCCGAGCAGTGGTTCCTGCGCGCGTCCCTGCACGAAGACGAAGGTCCTGAGGCGCGCGATGCCGCTCGCGCGGCCTACGAGTCTGCGCTGTCGCACGACCCGGCACTGGTACCCGCGCTGATCAATCTCGGAAATCTGCACTACGAGGCCGGCGATGTGGCGCAGGCCCAGCCGCTGTACGAGCGGGCTGCCGCCCTCGATGCCGAGTCGGTGGAAGCCCACTACAACCTCGGCAACCTGCATGCGGATGCCGGACGTGTGTCCGAGGCCGAGCGGTGGTATGCCGCAGCGCTGGCGTTAGACCCGGATCACGCAGATACGCACCTGCGCCTCGCCCTGCTGTGGCAGCACGTGGGGCGGGCTCGCGCGGCGCAGGCGCACTGGAAGGCTGTGCTGACGCTGGAACCCGATGGAGAGTGGGCGGCGCGGGCGCGCAGCTATCTGGCTCAGTCGTCCGTCGACTGACGGTCGGTCCGTCGCACGACCCGTCGCGCCTTGTAGAGCGCGCAGTCCCCGCACCACGCGTCGGGCGAGAACCCCTGGGCGCCGGTCACCGGCAGCACATCACGATGCGTGCAGTGCGCCGGCATTCCGTCGGCCGAGGCCTGGTGCCAGCGGCAGCTGGCGAAGCGTTCAGACGGGGTCACCGGACGCAGGCTCCACGCTCATGCCGACCGCCCGCTGGATGATCTGCCAGTTGCGTTCTTCCATGGGCGCGACCAGCGTCACTGCGTGACCGGAGGCACCCGCGCGTCCGGTCCGTCCGACGCGGTGGACGTAAGTGTCCGGGGTGTCAGGCACCTCGTAGTTGACCACGTGCGCAATGCCTTCGATATCGAGGCCGCGGGCAGCAATGTCCGTGGCCACCAGCACCGGATGCTTGCCTGAGCGGAAGCCTTCAACGGCGGCGAGCCGGTCCTGTTGTGACCGATCGGCATGCAGAGCGGCGGCCCTGATACCGCGGGCCTGCAGGTGTCGGGCCACGCGGTCGGCCCCGATTTTCATGCGGACGAACACCAGGACCGGGCCGTTGCGCTCGCGTCGGATGAACTGCGCGAGCCAGTCAGTTTTCTGATCGGTCTCAATGGCCTTCATCTCATGCCGGATGGTCCGGGCCGCGCCGCGCTGACCCACCTGCACGAACTTCGGGGCCTTGAGCATGTCGGTGGCCAGGTGCAGAATCTCACCGGGCAGGGTGGCCGAGAACAGCAGAGTCTGTCGGTCGGGCGGCAGGGAAGCGAGAATCCGCTGCACGTCGGGCCAGAAGCCCATGTCCATCATGCGGTCGGCTTCGTCGAGGACCAGCGTGTGCACGCGCGCCAGATCGATGCTGTCATGCCGCATGTGGTCCATCAGTCGGCCGGGTGTGGCTACGACGATGTCGACGCCGGCCTTGAGGGCGCGATCCTGCGGCCCCATGTCGACACCGCCATAGACGGCAGCCGTAGTCACCGGGGCATGGTAGGTCAGGCCCACCAGCGTGTCTTCAATCTGCACAGCGAGTTCACGCGTCGGCGCCAGGATGAGGGCGCGGGTATAGGCGTCGCGTGCGGGATCGCCGTAGTGGGGTTGCTCGAGGAGCAGCCGCTGCAGCAGCGGGGCGGCAAAGGCCAGCGTCTTGCCGGTGCCCGTTTCCGCGCACGCGACCACATCGTGACCCGCGAGTGCCAGCGGAATGACCGCGCCCTGCACCGGGCGAGTCCCTTCGAAGCCCAGATCGTTCAGCCCGGCCGACAGGCGCGGGTCGAGGTTGAGCGAGGTGTAGGGAATGGATTCGGCTGTGGCGTCCACGGCCTGCCACGGCAGATCGGGAGGCGGGGCCACTGGTGTCGGAATGGTGACGGGACGGCGAGGTCCGCGGGACCCACGGCCTCCGCCCCCGCCGGAGCGGCGTCTGGGACGACGAGGAGCGCCTGATGAAGAGGTCAACGGGCTAGCGGGCGCGGAAGGTGATGATGCCGCGCTGCGGGTCGTAGGGCGAGATGCCTACGGTGACGCGGTCGCCGGGGACAACCTTGATGCGGAACCTCCGCATACGTCCACTGAGCTGCGCCAGAACTTCGTGGCCGGCATCAACCTGCACGCGGTAGAGCCCACCGCTGTGCACGGCCATGACGGTGCCCTGCATATCTATCAGGTCGTCTTTACTCATGAAATCCCGGTGATTGTGTCACGGTGTGGCAGGCGTGCGCAAACCGGGGTCGTCG
>JBIIDF010000222.1:0-5297 GCA_044238535.1 Vicinamibacterales bacterium | reverse complement strand
CGTTGAGATACTGCAGTTCCGGCAGGGCGGCGGCCGTCGCCACCCCGCACAGGTCACACCCCAGCCGCGTCGCCTGTGCCTTGACGTCGGCTGAGGTCAGGGGCACTTAGCCCTTCTTCACCAGCTGGCGCAGCACATACGGCAGGATGCCGCCGTGCGAGAACGCCGTCAGCTCTTCCGGCGTGTCGATGCGCACCGCCGCCGTGAACGTCCGCGTCGAGCCATCGTCGGCCGTGGCCGTCACCTGCACGGTCGACCGCGGCGTCAGCTGTGCGCCGGCGCCGGCAATGGCAAAGGTCTCGCGGCCCGTGAGCCCGAGGCTGGCGACCGACTGCCCGTCGACGAACTGCAGCGGCAGCACGCCCATGTTCACCAGATTGCTGCGGTGAATGCGCTCGAAGCTTTCGGCGATGACGACCTTCACGCCGAGCAGCATGGTGCCCTTGGCCGCCCAGTCGCGCGACGACCCCGAGCCGTATTCCTTGCCGGCCAGCACCATCAGCGGCACGCCGGCGTCCTGGTAGCGCGTCGCGGCGTCGTAAATCGACATCACCTCGCCACCCGGCAGGTAGGCCGTGACGCCGCCCTCGATGCCCGGCACCAGCTGGTTCTTGATGCGCGTGTTCGCAAACGTGCCGCGCATCATCACCTCGTGGTTACCGCGGCGGGCGCCGTACGAGTTGAACTCGCGGGCGGGCACGCCGTGGTCGACGAGATACTTCCCGGCCGGGCCGTCAGCCTTGATGTTGCCGGCCGGCGAGATGTGGTCGGTCGTGATGCTGTCGCCCAGCACCGCCAGCGCGCGCGCCCCGGTGATGTCGGTCAGCGGCGCCGGAGTCATCGACAGATTCTCGAGGAAGGTGGGCCGGCGGATGTAGGTCGACTCGCCGTCCCACGCAAAGCGATCGCCGGTCGGCACCGGCAGGGTGCGCCACCGCTCGTCGCCGTCGAACACGTTGGCGTACTGCCGCTGATAGGCGTCCTTCGTGACGCTCATCAGCATGGCTTCCTGAATCTCGCGCTCGGTCGGCCAGATGTCCTTCAGGTAGACCGGCTGTCCGTCGCGGCCTGTGCCCAGCGGCTCGGTCGTCAGGTCGACGTTCATCGACCCGGCCAGCGCGTAGGCCACGACGAGCGGGGGCGACGCCAGGTAGTTGGCCCGCACATCCTGCTGGATGCGGCCCTCGAAGTTGCGGTTGCCGCTGAGCACCGAGGCCACAACGAGGCCGCGTTCGCGCACCTCGGCCGTGACGTCATCGGGCAGCGGTCCGCTGTTGCCGATGCAGGTCGTGCAGCCGTAGCCGACGAGGTTGAACCCGAGCGCGTCGAGATGCGTCTGCAGCCCGGCCTTCGTCAGATAGTCGGTGACCACCTTCGACCCCGGGGCCAGCGAGGTCTTCACCCAGGGCTTCCGGGTCAGGCCGCGCTCGACGGCCTTCCTGGCCACCAGGCCAGCGCCGATCATCACGCTGGGGTTTGAGGTGTTGGTGCAGCTGGTGATGGCGGCAATCACGACCGATCCGTGCTCGAGCTGGGTCGCCGTGGCGACGGCCGTGCCGCCGCCCGACACCTTGACGCCCTTCTTCAGCTCATCGAGCGCGCCGGCAAATGACTGCTTGGCCGAGGCCAGCGTCACGCGGTCCTGCGGCCGACGGGGACCAGCCAGGCTGGGGACCACGGCCGACACGTCGATATCGAGCGTGTCGGTGTAGACCGCATCGGCGGCACCCTCGGTGCGGAACAGGCCCTGCGCCCGCGCGTAGGCCTCGACGAGCGCCACCTGGGCCTCGTCGCGTCCCGTGAGGCGCAGATACTCGAGGGTCATCCCGTCGATCGGGAAGATGGCCACGGTGGCCCCGTACTCGGGAC
This sequence comes from Vicinamibacterales bacterium, assembly GCA_044238535.1. Classification (GTDB taxonomy): domain Bacteria; phylum Acidobacteriota; class Vicinamibacteria; order Vicinamibacterales; family UBA2999; genus VFZN01. Next base: position 3,428 of record JBIIDF010000222.1, on the reverse strand, counting down.
ACATGTTGCCGAGGGTGCTGCGGTCGGCAATCGTCAGGTGCGCCAGGCCGGGTCCGAAGAACTCGACGAACTTGCCGACGACACCCTTCTTGCGCAGCGCTTCGGTGACCGTCAGCACCAGGTCGGTGGCGGTCGCGCCCTCGGGAAGCTTGCCGCTCAGCCGCACGCCCAGCACCGGCGGAATCAGCATCGAGCTGGGCTGTCCCAGCATCGCGGCCTCGGCTTCGATGCCGCCCACGCCCCAGCCCACCACGCCCAGACCATTCACCATGGTCGTGTGCGAGTCGGTGCCGAACACGCTGTCGGGATACGCGACGACCGCGCCGTCCTGCTCTTCACGGCACACCACGCGGGCCAGGTATTCGACGTTCACCTGATGCACGATGCCCGTCTCGGGCGGCACCACGCGGAAGTTCCGGAAGGCCGTCTGTCCCCAGCGGAGGAACACATAGCGTTCGCGGTTGCGGTGATACTCGAGGTCGGCATTCAGTTCGAGCGCGTTGGCCGCGCCGAAATGGTCGACCTGCACCGAGTGGTCGATGACCAGTTCCACCGGCTGCAGCGGATTCACCTTGTCGGGGTCGCCGCCGAGCGCCACGATGCCGTCGCGCATCGCCGCCAGGTCAACCACGCAGGGCACGCCAGTGAAGTCCTGCAGCAGCACCCGCGCCGGCATGAAGGACATTTCCTTCTCGCCAATCGTCTTCGGATCCCAGCCGGCCAGCGCACGGATGTCCTCGGTCTTCACGAAGGCGTTGTCTTCGCGGCGCAGCAGGTTCTCGAGCAGAATCTTCAGCGAATACGGCAGGCGGGCCACTCCGGGGAAGGCCTGCGCCAGTGCCGGGAGGCTGTAGTAGTGGATGGTCTCACCGCCCACTGTGAGGGTCGCACGGGTCTTGAAAGTGTCGAGACTGGACATGATCAACCGTCGGATCATATCAGGAAGGCCTCCCGGGCCGGAACGCGCGCGAGCGCCCGCGCGGCCCTAGGCCGGGGTGTGGCGGCGGGACGTGACTAGGTCCGCAATGGCCGCTGCCGCGCGGTCACTGGCTCCCGGACCTCCGAGGGCGTCACGCACGGCGGCCAGGTCCCGGACCATCTGCGCCCGATAGCCGGCGTCGGTCAGAATCCGCAGTGCCTCGTCCGCGGCCGCGTCCGCACGACAATCGTCCTGAATCAGCTCACGAACGATGCGGCGGCCCGAGATGAGGTTGACCATCGCATACATGTCCACCCGGCCGAGCGGCTTGAACAGCCGGTAGGTCAGGGCAGACAGCCGGTACAGCACGACCATCGGTGCGCCGTGGATGGCCGCCTGCACCGTCGCGGTGCCGGACGCCGTGAGCACCACATCACAGGCACTCAGCACATCATCCGTCCGGTGGGCCACGACCTGCGTGGAAGGGTCGGCCGTCAGCGGCGCCAGCCAGGCGTCCGTGACGTGCGGCGCACGGGCGACGATGAAGCGGGCGGCTGGCAGGTGTTGCCGAATGCGGGCGCGCGCGTCGGCCAGCACCGGTGCCAGGGTCTTCACCTCGTTACCGCGACTGCCCGGCAGCAGCGCCACCAGCGGCGTGTCTGGACCGATGCCCCAGCCGGCGCGCAGCACCTCGCGACTCGCGGATGTCGTCGTCATCTCACGCAGGGGGTGGCCCACGAACCGTACGTCGACCCCGGCCTTCTGGTAGAGCGCTTCCTCGAACGGAAAAATCGGCAGCACCCGGTCGACCACCGTCTGCATCGTTTGCATGCGGCCGGCGCGCCACGCCCAGAGCTGCGGGCTGATGTAGTACACGACGGGAATGCCGAGCGCCTTCACCGCGCGCATCAGGCGGAAGTTAAAATCGGGATAGTCGATGACGACCAGCACGTCGGGACGACGCGTACGGGCCGCTGCGACCAGGGCCTGCAGCGTCCGCCACAGGCGAGGCAGCGCGGTCAGGACCTCGGTCAGTCCGGTGACGGCGAGGCCGCGGTAATCGACCAGCAGTGAGGCCCCGGCGGCCGCCATCTGCGGCCCGCCCATGCCGAACACCTCGACAGATGGGTCGGCCCGCTTGAGGGCACGCACGAGCGCGCCGGCATACAAATCGCCGGACGGCTCGCCGCACGAGATCATGACCGTCACGGCTTCAGAAAGTCGGCCGACAGCAGGTCGAGCCGGCCAATCGGCACGCGTTCCACCAGCGGAAAGCCGGCCCCCTTCAGCCGATCCACGAATGCCGACGCGTTGCCGACCAGCACCACCGACAGCTGGTCCGGCCTGATGAACCACCGAGCGATGCGCTGAATCTCCTCCGGCGACACGCCCTCGATCCGTTCACGGAACTTCGGCAGGTTGTCGACCGGCAGCTCGTAGAACAGCATGTTCAGCACCTGCGTCGCCAGCTGGTCTGGCGTTTCGATGCTGAGCGGGTAGCTGCCGACCGCATAGGCCTGCGCGGCCTCGAGTTCGTTGTCGCTCACCTTCTCCCGCTGCAGACGGGCGAATTCATCCACGATGAGCCTGAGCGCTTCGACGGTGTTGGGCGTCTGTGTATTCGTCTGCGCAATGATCGCGCCTGACCACTTGTAGGTATTGAGGTCGGCCGAGGCACCGTAGGTCAGCTGGCGGCTGCTGCGCAGCACGCCCTGCAGGCGATTGCCGCCTTCCCCACCAAGAATCTTCACCGACTGGCTCACGGCCTCGAAATCGGCATGCTTCCGGGGAATGCCGAGGTGCCCGACCCGAATCTCGGTCTGCACGGCATCGGGTCGGTCGATCACAATCACCCGTCGCGTCGGCGGCGGCGGATCGACGGGAGCCAAGGGCGGCACCGTGCCGCGCGCCCAGTCGCCGAAGTGCTGCTCGATGCCACGCGTCGCCTCTGCTGACGTGATGTCCCCCACGACGGCGAGCAGGGCGTTGTTCGGCACGAAGTGCTGCCGATGAAACGACAGAAAGTCGTCGCGTGTCAGCCCACGGATCGTGTCGGCGGTGCCCGAACCGGGCATGCCGTAGGGATGGAAGCCGAAGATGAGCCGCTCAATCACCAGGTCGGCCACAGACTCGGGGTCTTCTGCCGCAACCTTCAGCGCCGACAGGGCCTGCTGGCGCTGCCGCTCGATTTCGGCGGGCACAAACGACGGGCGTCGTGCCACGTCGGCCATGATCGCGAGCCCGTTCAGGTAGTCGTCTTTCATGACCACCGTGTTGATGAAACTGAGGTCGGTGCCCGCGCCGCTGCCGAGTGCCGCCCCCATGAAATCGATGTCCTCGGCCAGCTGCTGCGCCGAGCGGGCGCCCGCGCCCTGGTCGAGCAGCGCCGCCGTCAGCATGGCCAGCCCCAGCTTGCCCTTCGGGTCCTGTGCCGAACCGGCCCGCACAATCATCCGCATGCTGATGGCCGGCTGCTCGTTCTGGCTGACCACCACCACCGTGAGTCCGT
>JBIIDF010000221.1:0-5303 GCA_044238535.1 Vicinamibacterales bacterium | reverse complement strand
CGGACGATCCCGCGCCGCGGGGGTGCACGCCGCCGGGCGCGATGGTGCGATAATCAGGGGCACGCGGAGGGATGGCGGAGCGGTCGATCGCGGCGGTCTTGAAAACCGTTGTACCGGAAACGGTACCGGGGGTTCGAATCCCTCTCCCTCCGCCAGCCATCTCTGTTTGACCCACGCTCGCGAGTCAGGTCGCCCATGGCAGTTCACCCCACCCGCCTCGCGTGTAGTGCCCTGATTTCGGGGGTCCTCATGATGCCTCTGCATGCGTCGGACCCCCAGGGCGGGTCTGCTGACCCGGTGTTAGCTGCGCGACCGCTGATTGCGCCGACAGGTGCACTGCGCGCGGGCGTCAACCTCGGCAATGCGCTGTTTACCACGCGTGATTCGGCCACCGGCGAGCTCAGGGGCGTCGGCATCGATCTTGTGGCTGCCCTCGGGGCCCGACTCGGCGTGCCGGTCATCCATGTGGTGCATGCCACTCCCGGAGACGTGGCGGCGAGTGCGGGGCACGGCACCTGGGACGTGGCCATCCTGGCGATTGAACCTGCCCGTGCCGATGTCATCACGTTCTCGTCGCCGATGACGGAGATTCAGGCCACCTATGCCGTGCGGCGCGATTCCACGGTGGCGGTCGTCGCGGACGTCGACCGCCCGGGCCGCCGCGTGGCGGCCGCACCACGCACCGGATACGAGCTCTTTCTGACGCGCACGTTGCAGCATGCGGCGCTGGTGCGTCCCGCCGGCACCGAGGCCTCGATAGACATGCTGCGTCGCGGAGAGGTTGATGCCGTTGCCGGCCTCGCGCCCTCGCTGCACGAGTCCCATGACAGTACCCCGGACCTTCGCGTGCTCGACGGTGGATTCACCACGGTGAATCACGGGCTCGGCGTCCCGCGCTCGCGGCCGGATGCGGCCGCGGCCGCCGTGGATCGTTTCATCCGCGACATGGTGTCGAGTGGAGCGCTGGCCGACATCATCGCCAGGCACGGCGTGCAGGGGCTTCGGGCGGGGCGGCCCGCGGCTGACCGCTGACGCGGCGCGCTGCCGTTCCCGCGGTCACGGCGTTTGTGTGCGGGCCATGATTGGACCACGTGAGACACCGGGTCATCTCATCGGGAAGTCGTGACGCCGCAGGGGGCTCGACATACACACGCTCTCTGCCGACGGGTCCCGATACCACCTGCATGGGCCTCCTCGCATAGGTGCGCCACGCGCCGACCATGATGAGACGCTGATCCCTCTGGCCGTGGGGAAACACGCCGGCGTGCCAGCCGCAGAGACGTGCCGTTGTGAGCGCAGCGTCAACGGTCTGTATGCGTCGATCATCATCTCGACCACGCCCTCGACGTCGCGGTCAGCCGGTGTCGTGCCGCCAGCATCGAGACCGAGTCTCCTGGCCACGGCCGAACGCACCTGCCCGGGACCGAGGTGTTCACCGTCGAACTCGCTCGACTTCAGCACATCACGCGTCAGCGTTTCGAGCGCGGCTTCCTTCCGGAGGGCAAACCCAACCCCTCCATGCGCCCCGGCAATCGGCCCTGCCGGTGCAGAATGTCCGCCAGGGCGCCCGCAAGGGTGTCTTTGCTCCACGTGAAGTCAGGCCAGGCCGGCAGCAGATAGCTGTCACCCGACCGTCAGCACACAGACTGCGTCACTTAAGCACCGTTTTTACGCAACGCCGCCGGGCAGACGCTCACGCCAGCGCCGCGATGCGTCGAAGTCACGGGTCAGCTGGCCCCAGACTCACCCGAGGTCGGCGCCAGAAATGGCCCCTGCCTTCAGACCGGTCGGTGCTCTTGCACCTGCCGCATCAGGTCCCGATCAATCGACGCCGCCGCTCGTCGCCCGTCATCGATGGCCCAGACGATGAGGGAGGCGCCGCGCTGCATGTCGCCGGCGACATACACCCCGGGCACCGAGGTGCGCCACTCCTCGTCCCGGACGACCGTACCTGCCGCAGAGCTAGTCACGCCGAGCGCGTCGACCAGCGCCGAACCAGAGGGGCCGCTGAAGCCGAGCGCCAGGATCACGAGATCGGCAGGAATCTCGTGCACGCTCTCCGGACGTGCGACGAACGTGCCTGCATGCCCGTCCGGCGACGGGTCGAGCTGCTGTGCGCGCAGCGCGCGGACCCTGCCCGACTCGTCGGTGAGAAACGCGGTCGTGTCGATGGCGTAGGTGCGCGTGCCGCCCTCCTCGTGTGCCGTCGACGTGCGGAACACATGAGGCCAGAGCGGCCAGGGATTGTCGGCAGCGCGCCTGGCCGGTGGCATCGGCATGCGCTCGAGCTGCGTCACCGACGCGGCACCCTGCCGGTGTGCCGTGCCGACGCAGTCGGCGCCTGTGTCGCCTCCGCCAATAATCACCACATGGCGTCCGGCTGCTGACAGGGCCGCGTCCACCGCGCGCTCCGGTGATTCACACCGCTCGTTCTGCGACGTCAGGTAGGTCATGGCTTGCACGATCCCGGTGGCGTCTCGGCCGGGCAGTGGAAGCTCACGAGGACGCTCGGCACCGCCCGCCAGCAGCACGGCATCGTAGTGGTGCTGCAGGTCAGTGGCCGGCACGTCGACGCCCACATTCACGCCAGTCCGGAAGACCACGCCTTCCTCCTCGAGCAGCGCCAGCCTGCGATCAAGCACGCGTTTCTCGAGCTTGAACTCAGGAATGCCGTAGCGCAGCAGGCCACCAATGCGGTCTGCCTTCTCGAACACGGTCACCGTATGCCCGGCGCGGTTCAGCTGCGCGGCGGCTGCCAGCCCCGCGGGCCCAGACCCAACGATGGCCACACGCTTCCACGTACGGCGCACCGGGGGCTCTGGCACGATCCACCCCTCTTCAAATCCCCGATCGACGATGGCGAGTTCAATGGACTTGATGGACACCGGTTCGGCATTGAGTCCGAGCACGCAGGCACCTTCGCAGGGGGCCGGGCACAACATGCCGGTGAACTCGGGAAAGTTATTGGTGGCATGCAGGCGGTCGAGCGCCGCGCGCCACTGGTCGCGATACACCAGATCATTCCAGTCAGGAATGAGGTTCCCGAGCGGGCATCCCTGATGGCAGAACGGAATACCGCAGTCCATGCAGCGCGCGGCCTGGCGCGTCAGTTCCGCAGGCGCATGCGGCGCATACACATGGCGATAGTCGCCCACGCGTTCGGCGACGGGGCGCGTGGGCTGAGACACGCGGATGAATTCGATGAAGCCGGTCGGTTTTCCCATGAGCTGCTCCAGTTCAGGCGCTGAGGCGCGCGTTGCCGGCAGCCGCAGTGACGCGGCGTGCCTTGAACTCGCGCGGAATGACCAGCACGAAGTGCTTCAGGGTGGCCGGCCAGTCCTGGAGCAAGCGTCCTGCGAGCGCACTCCCGGTGAGGGCGTGGTGGGCGGTGACCAGTTGCGTCAGCGTGTCGAGGTCGTCATGCGACGCGATCGATTCGACGTCGACCAGCTCGTGATTGCACCGGTCCGCCAGCGTGCCCGACGGGTCGTAGACGAACGCGACACCGCCGCTCATGCCCGCGGCGAAGTTCCTTCCGGTGGAGCCCAGCACGACCACGGCCCCCCCCGTCATGTACTCGCAGCCGTGGTCGCCGACACCTTCCACGACCGCCTGCGCCCCGCTATTGCGCACCGCGAAGCGTTCACCGGCGAGTCCGCGGATGAACGCACGACCGCCGGTCGCTCCATAGAGGCCGACATTGCCCATGATGACGTTCTCTTCAGCGGCGATCGCGGCCCGTGTCGACGGCGTCATGATGAGCTGCCCGCCCGACAGACCCTTGCCGACGAAGTCATTGGCCTCGCCCTCGAGGGCGAGCGTGATGCCCCGGGGAAGGAAGGCGCCAAAGCTCTGGCCCGCCGTCCCCGTGAGCTGGATGCGTATGGTGTCGTCGGGAAGGCCCTCGGCGCCGAAACGCCGGGTCACCTCATAGCCGAGTCGTGTACCGGTCGTGCGGTCGGTGTTGCGGATGCTGTCGTGCAGCACCACCGCCATGCGCTGGTCCAACGCAGGTGCGGAGCCTTCAACGAGGCGCCTGTCGAGTGCACTGACAGGATGCGGGGCGCGTTCGTCAGTGGTGCCGATACGGGCATGTCGCGGCCCGTCGATCCGGTGCAGCAGCGGCGAGAGGTCGAGACGTGCTGCCTTCCAGTGCGTCTCGTCCGGCACCAGATGCAAGCAGTCGGTACGGCCGATCATCTCGTCGAGCGTCCGGAAGCCGAGTGCGGCCATGCCCTCGCGGACTTCCTCGGCAATGAAGCGGAAGAACGTCTGCACGAGTTCTGGTGTGCCCGTGAACTTGCGCCGCAATTCCGGATCCTGAGTGGCGATGCCGACCGGGCACGTGTTGAGATGGCAGACGCGCATCATCACGCAGCCCATCACGACGAGTGGTGCGGTGGCAAAGCCGAACTCCTCGGCCCCGAGCAGCGCGGCGATCAGCACGTCGCGGCCCGTCTTCAGCTGCCCGTCGACTTGCAGGGTGACGCGGTCACGCAGGCCATTGAGCATCAGCACCTGCTGCGCTTCGGCAAGGCCCAATTCCCACGGCACACCCGCATGCTTGAGGCTGGTCAGCGGTGCTGCGCCGGTGCCGCCGTCATGCCCTGAAATCAGGATGACATCGGCGTGCGCCTTGGCCACCCCCGCGGCGACAGTGCCGATGCCCGATTGCGCGACGAGCTTCACGTGGATGCGGGCGCGAGGGTTGGCCTGCTGCAGATCGGCAATGAGCTGTGCGAGGTCTTCAATCGAATAGATATCGTGGTGCGGCGGAGGGGAAATGAGGCCGACACCCGGCGTCGAATGCCGCACGCGCGCCACCCAGGGATAGACCTTGTGACCGGGCAACTGACCGCCTTCACCTGGCTTGGCACCCTGCGCCATCTTGATCTGCAGGTCGTCGGCATTCACGAGATACTCGCTTGTGACACCGAACCGGCCGGAGGCCACCTGGCGGATGCGACTGCGTCTGGAATCGCCGTGTGCATCGGCGACGGCACGTGCCGGATCTTCCCCGCCTTCCCCTGAGTTGGACCTCGCCCCGAGGCGGTTCATCGCAATGGCGAGTGTCTCGTGCGCTTCCTGACTAATCGAGCCGAACGACATGGCCCCTGTCGAGAAGCGGTGCAGCAGCGCCTCGACCGGCTCCACCTCGCTCAGGGGCACCGGCAGTTGCGTGGCCATCGGTGCCAGCAGGCTGCGCAGGGTGCTGCGTTCGCGCTGCTGGTCGTCGATGCGGCGCGTATAGTCCTTGAAGATCTGATACTGACCCGTCCGTGTGGCGTGCTGCAGGCGGAAGA
>JBIIDF010000016.1:0-18318 GCA_044238535.1 Vicinamibacterales bacterium | reverse complement strand
GTCTGTCGGCCGTCACGGTGGCGCTGGTGCCCTCAGGGGCGCGTCGGGTGGCGGTGTTTCTGCTTGTGGTGCTCGTCGCCTATCTCCCGCTGCAGGCGCTCGGCGGCTCGCCTCGAGGGCCCCTGCCTGCCATTCCCCTCGTCGTCGTGGGACTCCTGCTGGCGGCAGAGCGCATACGGTCGTGGCCGCACGGGGCATGGCTGGCGGGTGCGACCAGCGTTGTGGCGGTGGTGAGTGCCGCCTGGCTGTGGGTGCCGACCCATCGCGCGTTCCTGCGGGGGCAGGAGGCGACCCGTGCGGCGTCGGCCAGCGTCGAGGCACTGTTGCGCGCCGATGGCGTGAGGTTTGCCGGCCAGGTCTACACCGATGCGGGCGAGTTCTACTTCGTGTCGACCCGTCGTGCCCGCGTCGGCGCACTGCATCCACTGACCCCGGGCGGATGGGCCCGCGTCGACCTGTATGGCTTCGAGCGATCGTTTCCGCAGATGCGCCTCACGACGCTGGACGAGTTTCTCGCCGATTGCCGTCACTACGGCGTGACGCATCTGGCGCTGACGCCCGGGGCCGATGCCATGGTCCGCGGACTGGGTGCGGCCGTGACGCCGGCGACCCTTCCTGACGGGCTGCGCTGGGTGGGACACACGGGCGGACTCTCGGTGGTGGCAGTCGAGGGCCCCTGAAGGGGATGCCGCGGTGACCGCGACCGTCGTCGCGGGGCCACACCAGGGCCAGGGAGCAGGCACATGCATTTCACCAATCGCGCGTCGGCAGGCCGGTTGCTCGGCGAGCGCCTCATCCACCTGCGCGGGCAGCACCCCCTGGTGCTGGGCATTCCCCGCGGGGGAATGCCCGTTGCCGCTCCGGTCGCCTCGGCGCTGGACGGTGACCTGGATGTCCTGCTGGTCCGCAAACTGCGCACGCCAGGCGCACCGGAAGTGGCCATGGGCGCCATCGATGAACTCGGGCATGTGCTGCGCCTCCCTCACGACGCCGGTCAGGCCCGCGCCCCTCAGTCGACGGCGGACTGGGATGCCGAGGTGGCGACGCAGGCGGCCGCCATTCGCACACGGCGGCAGCTGCTGTCCGGGGTGCGTCCGCCCGCCGTGCTTCGCGGTCGCCTGGTCATTCTGGTCGATGATGGCGTGGCCACGGGCGCGACGATGCGCGCGGCCGTGGACGCCGCGAAGCGGCAGGGTGCGTCCCGGGTGATTGTGGCGTTGCCCGTCGCAGCCGCTGACGCGCTGGAAAGGCTGGACCGCGTGGCAGACGAGGTGGTGTGTCTGCACGTGCCCGCGTGGTTCACGGGCGTTGGGGCGTGCTACGACGATTTCGGAGAGGTGAGCGATGCCGAGGTGGTGGCGCTGCTGCGCCCGGCCACCCCGGCGTCGTGATGCGTGTGCCTATCGGCGGGCGGGCAGCTTGTAGGCGATCAGTTCGCCGGCGACGCCGGGTGCGCTGACCGACACGGTGATGTACTGCTGCCCGTTGAGCTGATAGGTCATGGGCGAGCCAGTCTGAGGGGCCGGCATGTAGACCGCCCCGACTTCCTCGCCGGTGCCCTTGTTGTAGGCCCGCAGCATGGCGCCCTGCCCCTTGGGCGTCGAGTTCATGCCGCCTTCGCCGGCGATGACCAGCGTCTTCGTGGTCAGCACGCCGATGCGGCCCTGACGGCCGGTGCGTGGAATGGTCAGGCCCTTCAGGGCGGGGTGATTCTTGATGGCGTCCGGGGTGTCCCCGTGCGCTATCTGCCACGCCAGTGTGCCTTCATTGAGGTTGAGCGCCGTGATCCGTCCATAGGGCGGCTTGATGAGCGGCAACCCGCGCACGGTGGTGGCGGGAAACGCCGGGCGGCCTGAGGTGTCGGCCGGATCTGAGGCAAAGCCGCGAACGTAGAGCATGTCCGACTTGACGCCATCGCCGGGGAGCAGCCCGAGCGCCGACACGTTGGTGTTCGAGAAGATGTAGAACATGTTCGTCTCGGGGTCGAGCGAACCGCCCTGCCAGTTGGCGCCCCCGGTGACATTGGGCAGCATGAGGGTGGCGAGCGGCCCATCCCACTTGCTGACCACGGGCGGCGTGAACAGCGGACCGATTTTGTAGCGCTTCACCAGCGTTTCGGCTTCGGCGCGCAGCTCCGGCGTGAAGTCGATGAGGTCGTCGACGGCGACCCCCTGCCGTTCGAACGGCGGCGGCTTGGTCACGTAGGGCTGCGTCGGCGAATACTGCTCGCCGGGCACATCGCCGATTTCCACCGTGCGTTCCTCGATGGGCCACACGGGCTGCCCGGTGACGCGGTCGAACACGTAGACCCAGCCCTGCTTGGTGGCCTGGGCAACGGCCTTGATCGTGCGACCGTTCTGCTTCAGGTCGAACAGAATCGGCGCACACGGAATGTCGAAGTCCCAGATGCCGTGGTGGGTGAGCTGGTAATGCCACTTGCGCTTGCCGGTGGCGATGTCGACGGCGACGAGGCTCTCACTGAAGAGGCTGTTACCGGGACGATGACCGCCGTAGTAGTCGCCCGTGGGCAGCTCGACCGGCATGTAGACGAGGCCGAGTTCCTCATCGACGGACATCTGAGCCCACACGCCCGTGTTGCCGCTGTAGCTCCACGAGTCCTTTTCCCACGTCTCATTGCCGAAGTCCCCCGGGGCGGGAATCGTGCGGAAGATCCACTGGCGCTTGCCGGTGCGCACGTCGTAGGCGCGGACAAAGCCCTTCTGGTTGGTCTTGCTCTTCGGCGCGCCGCCTTCCATGTGGGCCGCACCGATGATGATGGTGTTCTTCACGACGACCGGCGCCGAATGCAGGCCGACTTCGCCCTTGATCAGGTCCATTTCCTGATCCATTTCCTTCTTGAGGTCGACCATGCCGTCGGTGCCGAAGTCGGTGAGGCGGCGACCGGTGCGGGCATCGAGTGCGACGAGCATGTAGCCCGGTGTCACGTAGAGGATGCGGGCGTCCTTGCCGTCGGTCCAGTACGACAGCCCGCGGCCCGAGAGCTGGCGGGGCGCCGCGGATCCGCGCGGCCCCTCGTCGACCGTATGCATCCACTTCATCTCACCGGTGGCGGCGTCCACCGCCACGGCGGCCCGGCGCGCCCCGGCCGTGAAGTAGAGCGTTCCGCCGACCATCAGGGGGGTGGCCTGGAACTGGAACTCAGGCCGAGGACCAAGATTCTCGGTCTTGAACCGCCAGGCGATTTCCAGGGCATTGAAATTCGAGGCATCCACCTGGGCCAGCGGAGAGTAGCGCCGGCTGGCAAGGTCGCCGCCGTAGGTGGGCCACTCGCCGCGGCTGGTGCCGAGCGCCATGATGTCGCCCGCCTGGCCTGTCACGGTGTGCCAGGTGCCCAATGCCACGACGCCGGCCAGAGCCAGCGCCATCACGGTCATCCGCTGTCGTTGCATCTGCGCTCCCTCCTGGAGTGAGAAATAGCAGGCCCTACTATACAATCCGCTCATGCATCTGCGACGCCGCGATTTTCTGGCCGCCACGGGCACGCTGGCCCTGTCTTCAACCGCGCGTCCCCTGGCGCAGACGACCCGTCCCGTGGGCGTGCTGCCGGCGGGGCTCCGGGCGGATTTTCCCCAGGCCACGACCGAGACCTATTTGAACTCGGCGGCTCTGCACCCGGTGGGCACGTTTGCCGCCCGCGCGATCGAAGAAGGTCTGGCGTATCGCCTGCAGGGTGCCGGTGAGGGCCGTGCCGACTTCACGGCCGCGAAGCAGGAGGCCCTGCGCGGCCAGTTCGGGGCGCTCATCAACGCGTCGCCCCGGGAGATTGCGTTCACCAGCAGCACGTCCGACGGCGAAAACATCGTGGTGATGGGGCTCGACCTCGCCCGCAAGAAGGGCAACATCGTCATCGATGAACTGCACTTCACCACGTCGCTCTACATGTACAAGGAGCTCGAGAAGCAGGGCGTCGAGCTGCGCATTGTCAAGCACCGGAACTGGGCGATCGACCCGGCGGACATGGACAAGGCCATCGACCGGAACACGCGGCTGGTCTCGCTGGCGCTGGTGTCGAACGTCAACGGCTTCATGCATGACTGTGCCGCGGTGAGCCGCCTGGCCCACGACCGCGGGGCGCTGGTGTTTGCCGACATCATCCAGGCGGTGGGTGCGGTGCCGGTCGACGTCAAGGCCCTCGGCATCGACTTCGCCTCGGCCGGCACCTACAAGTGGCTGATGGGTGAGCGCGGGTTCGGGTTCCTCTACGTCAAGGAAGACCTGCAGGGCACCGTGCTGCCGACCACCCGCTACGGACATCGGCAGGTCACCAATTTCAACCGGGCCGCGCTGACATGGGAACCGCTGCCCGGAGCGGCCCGGTACGAGTCGGGCGGCATCGCGGTGCTGCTGGCGGCCTGCGTGTCGGCGGGCATCGACTACGTGACGCGTCTGGGTGTCGACCGTATTGGGGCCCATGCCCGGGTGCTGACGGACCGTCTGCAGGCGGAACTGCCGCCCCTCGGATACGAACCCCTCACGCCGCGCGCTACTCGGACGCCGATTCTGGCGTTCGGATTGAAGGATACGGCCACCACCGCAAAGCGGCTGCAGGCCGCCAAGGTCACAGGGACCATCGTGGCGAACGAACACCGTCTGCGCCTGGCCGTGTCGGTGTTCAACACGCACGAGGACATTGACCGCGCTGTGGCCGTGCTGGCCGGCCGCGCGTAGCGGTCTGCGGCGTCTGCGCGATGCAGGGCCAGGCCGGCGGCCCCGCGCAGAGGCCGTCGCGTCAGCGGGAGGGCTTGAGCTTGCCCTGATGGCAGGCGATGCAACCGATTTCCGGATTCTTCACGCCGGCAAAGTGCTTGTTGATCGATCCGACCATGCCGCGCATCCGGCGGGCGACATGCTTGTTGGGGCTGTCATCCCATCCCCAGTTCTTGGGGTCATGGCAGTGGGAGCATCCCACCCCCAACGAGGCGGTGAACACGCCCATCTGCAGGGCGAGCGACGTGTCGCCGTTGAAGACCGTCTCGTAGCGCTTCGCGTCGCGCTCCCACTGGGCCTGTGTAATCTTCGGGGGCGTGAGCTGACCCTGATGGCAGGTGTTGCACGTGATGCCGCCGTAGGCCTTGAGTGCCCCGTTGTTGAGGTCGTTCACCATGCGTGACATGCGATAGGCCAGATCGAAGGTCGGCATGTACGGCAGGCTCCACTGCCCGTCGAGATGGCAGTGAGAGCACTCGACGCCGAGTGCCTTCGACCACTCCTGCATCTTGGCCTGCACGGCCTCAGGTGTTGACGCTGCCGCTGCCGGCTGTGCGAACGCGGATGGCGCGCCGGCCGAGAACACCCAGACACAAACCCACAGAGCAAGTGCGAGATGACGCATGGCGCCCACCAGAGTAGCGCACTCGACCGGAGCGGTGCCAGCGGCGCACGGGGCGAAGTAGGATGGGAGGCGTGACGGCGATGGGTAGCATGCGGACCATGGGGCTGGTAAGTGCCGTCCTGCTGGTGGGGGCCCTGGGGGCGGCCGTGCGTGGACAGGTGTCGACAGGGCAGGTGCGAGAGCCGTTCCCGGGCACACTCGACGACCATCCGGTCATCGGCTATGCCGGGACGGTGGTGCACGACCGCGTGGCGCGGCTCAACGATGCGCTCGCCGACGGGCGTGTGGTGCTGGCCTCACAGGGGCCGACCGGCGTGCTGCCATCGCTGCTGGCGGCACTCGACGTGCCGGCATCGTCGCAGCTGCTGGTGTTTTCGAAGACGGCGTTGCAGAGCCAGTTCACCGGACCCACCACGCCTCGAGCGCTCTACTACAACGACTCGGTGGTCGTCGGCTATATCGCCTCCTCACCCGTGATTGAAGTGGCGGCGCTCGACCCGCGGCAGGGGGTGCAGTTCTACACGCTCGAGCCCCCGCCCTCGGGCCAGCCGTGGCGGTTCGCCCGCACACCGGCGTGCCTGAACTGTCACCTCGCGCAGTCGACCCTCGATATTCCAGGGTTCATCGTCCGGAGCCACCAGGTCGATCGCGAGGGACGCCCCCTGCTGGCGCTCGGCGTGACGCAGGTCGACATGCGGACACCGCATCCCCAGCGCTGGGGGGGCTGGTTCGTGACGGGGGAGTCCACAGCGCCGGCCTATGGGCCGCTGGGGCACCTGGGGAACCTGGTGCATCTGCGGAGGCCCGACGAGGGGCCCTCGATTCTCGCCGACGCCCCCTTCCGGTCCTGGCTGAGCCAGGCCCCTGAGACCCGGCGGTATCTGTCACCGCAGAGCGATATCTCGGCGCTGCTGACGTTCGACCACCAGATGCCCGGCCTCAATCTCATCACGCGACTGCAATGGGAGGCGCGGGTGGCCACCTACGAGGGGCGTGCCCTCGAGACCGCCCCCGGAGTTCTGGCCCGTCGCGAAGCGCTGACCGATTACCTGCTGGGCGTAGGCGAGGCGCCGTTCGATTTCTCCGTGTCGCCACGCGCCGATTTTGCGAGCGCGCTGGTCCAGCGCTTTCCCCGCGACGGACAGGGACGGTCGCTGGCGGAACTGGACCTGACGCAGCGGCTGCTGAAGTATGGCGTGAGCTTCCTCGTCTACACCGAGGCGTTTGCGGCGCTGCCACGCGAGGTGCGCCTGCCGGTGATGGCGCAGATCATGGCGGTGCTGGATGGCCGCGTGCTGGCACCGAAGTATGCCCACCTGCGACCAGCTGACCGGCTGGCCGCGCGCATCATTCTCCGCGACACGCACCCCGACGTGCGGGGTGCGTGGGCAGAGCATCACTAAGCCGAAGGCGCGACCGCTGCGGCCGTCCCGTGCCTACTGGCGGGGCGCGGCCTTGGCCTTCTCGGCCGCCACGATCGCGGCGACCTCGTTCAGCAGCTTCGGGGCGTCGTAGACGATGCCGTCCTTGATGGTGTAGCGCACGCCGCCGACCTTCTCCTGGCGGTTGGTGCGGTCGTTGAGGCGCATGTGGCCGGTGCCATACAGCGTCTTCAGGTTCGCCAGCGGATTCTCGGTGGCAATGACCAGGTCGGCCAGCATGCCGGCGCGGACGATGCCCATCGGGGCCTCCTCGCCCCGTGGCTCGTAGAGGGTCTTTGCGCCCCACATGGTGGCCGAGCGCAGGATCTCGAGGGGCGTGAAGCCGGCTTCCCGCAGCAGTTCAAGCTCTTCGACGTAGGCGAATCCGTAGGTCTTCCAGATGAAGCCCGAGTCGGTGCCCACCGTTACGCGGCCGCCCATGTTCTTGTAGTCGTTGATGAGTCGCATGTAGCGGTCGTAGAAGCGCTTCCAGGCCAGTTCATTCTCGGTGGTCCAGTCGTAGAAGTACGAGCCGTGGTTGTCGCGGGTGCTCTGGAAGAAGTTCCACAGCTGCGGCGTCGTATAGGCGGGATGCCAGTCGGCATTGCGGGCGCGCATCAGATCGCGTGACGCCGCGTAGATATTGAACGTCGGGTCGAAGACCACGCCGTTCTGTTTCTGCTGTTCGAGGTAGGCCTTCCACTCGGGCGATCCGGGCTCGTAGGTCTGGTTCCAGATGCGGGCAATGTCGCCGAAGCGGTCCTGCTCGTTGTTGTAGTCGTAATTGGGGGGGAACTCCTGGATCGTGCGGTCCTTCAGCAGCGACTCCATGTGGCCGTAGTAGTGCGTGATGGTGTGGAGGCCGGCTTCACCGGCGTCGCGGCCATTGAAGTTGGCCACGCCGTTCTGCGAGAGGTGGGCGACGGTGCCCATCTTGTGCTTCCGGGCCTCGTCAATGGCGGCGCGGATGATTTCGGGTGTCTCGTCTCCGCGGTTGAAGAACTTGATGCCGTCGATGTCGTTGGCTGCGGCCCAGCGCACCCACTCGCGGGCCTTCTCAGGCGTCTGCACCGGGCCATTCGGCCAGCCCGAGGCCAGCGTCTGGTAGTTGAAGATGCGCGGTGCCGCGATCTCATTCTTCGCCGACCGCGCCTTCTCGCTGATCGTCACGGCGTGGGACGACAGGGAGACGCCGCGGACGGTGGTGACGCCGTGCGCCAGCCACAGCTTGTAGGCGTAGCCCAGGTCGGGCGCCTTGCCGCGCCCCGATCCATGCACGTGCATGTCGACGAACCCGGGCATCACGAACATGCCCGTTCCGTCAATCTCACGGTCGAAATCGCGCGGCGCGCGGTTGGCGGCCATGGCCATGCCCGGCCAGCCGGCCTGGCGCACCGCCGTGATGCGGTTGCCCTCGATCACGATGTCCATCGGGCTCAGCGGTGGCCCGCCGGTGCCGTCGATGAGCGTGACGCCGCGGATGACGAGCTTGCGGAAGGGCCCCTCGCCCTCCCCAGGCTTCCTCGCCGGGGCCGGGGTGTCGGCCTGGCGCCCGGGGGCCTGTTCGTCAACCGACTGCGTCCTCGGAGCCTGCGGCGGCTGCGGTGCTTGGGCACCCGCAGCGACGATCACCGATGCCACCAGTGCAGTGGCCCATATGCCTGCGTGCGTTCTCATATCCAGCGTGCCTCACGGAAAAACCTGACGGACCGGCTCAGTGTACACGCGCCGCCGTAAGATGGGGGTCATGGCACGGCTGTTTTCTCCGCTCGACCTGCGCGCCCTCTCCCTGTCCAACCGGGTCCAGGTCTCTCCGATGTGTCAGTACAGCGCCGTCGACGGATGCATGGGGGACTGGCACCTGATGCATCTTGGGTCGCTGGCCCTCTCAGGGGCCGGGCTCCTGGTCATCGAAGCCACAGCCGTCGTTCCCGAGGGCCGCATTACCGGCGCGTGTCTGGGGCTCCATACCGACGCCCAGGCAGAGGCGCTCGCCCGAGTGCGGGCATTCTGTCGGACCCACTCGCCCATCGCCGTGGGTGTGCAGCTGGCACACGCCGGCCGCAAGGCGTCGGCGCAGCGTCCCTGGGACGGGGGACGCCCCGTGACCCCGAGCGATGGCGGGTGGGACGTGGTGGGACCGTCCGCGGTGCCCTACACCAGCGGCTGGCCGACACCGCGCGAGCTGTCTCGCGACGACTTGCGCGAGGTGCGCGAGGCGTTCGTCGCTGCCACCCGGCGTGCTGATGCCGCCGGCATCGACCTCCTTGAGGTGCACGCGGCGCACGGTTACCTGCTGTCGACGTTCCTGTCGCCATTCTCGAATCTGCGCACGGACGAATACGGCGGTCCGCGCGACCACCGCATGCGGTTTCCCCTGGAAGTCTTTGAGGCCATGCGCCGCGCGTGGCCCGCGCACAAGCCCATGGGCGTCCGCATCCACGGCAGCGACTGGGTCGAGGGTGGATGGACCGTGGACGATGCCGCAGCCTTTGCTGGTGCATTGAAGACGCTGGGCTGCGACTACGTGACGGTCTCGAGCGGCGGCGTGATTTCGAAGGCGCCCATCACGGCGGGGCCGGGGTATCAGGTGCCGTTGGCGGCTGCGGTTCGACGAGCCACCGGCATCACGACCTGCGCGGTGGGGCTCATCACATCAGGGACGCAGGCCGAGGCGATTCTGGAGGAGGAGTCGGCCGATCAGGTCGCCATCGCGCGTGCGATGCTGTTCAATCCCCATTGGGCCTGGCAGGCAGCAGCCGACCTGGGCGCCGACTGGGTCGCACCGCCGCAGTATGAACGCGCCACGCTACGGATGTGGCCAGGCGCCAGGAGGGCATGATGCACCGCACCGGGATGCGAGCCGCGAGCCGCGGCTGGGTAGTCGTTCGTGGCCTTGGATGCGCCCTGACCCTTGTGGCCGCGGGCTGGCTGTCGGTCTCGGCACAGTCGACGGGCACCGTCATTCGCGGGGCGCAGGTGGCGGATGGCACCGGCGCACCGCTGAGGCGCGCCGACGTGCGCATCGTAGGCGACACGATCGCGGAGGTCGGTGCGGTGACACCCCGCAGCGGCGAGGCTGTCGTCGAGGCCGACGGGCTGATTCTGGCACCGGGGTTCGTCGACATCCACAATCATTCCACCGAGGGCCTCGAACGCGAACCGGCCGCGACGACGCAGGTGGCCCAGGGCATTACGACGCTCGCGGTGGGCCAGGATGGCAGTTCGCCCTGGCCGCTCGCGGCGTACCTCGACCGTCTCCGGAAGGCCCCACCCACCGTGAACGTCGTCGTGCTGGCGGGACACGCCACACTGCGCAGGGGGGTGATGGGCGACGACTATCGCCGCGACTCGACGGGGCCGGAGCAGGCGCGCATGGCGTCGATGGTGACGCAGGCGATGGCGGAAGGGGCCTTCGGCCTGTCGTCGGGCCTCGAGTACGAAGTCGGCAGCTACGCCAGCCCCGAGGAGGTGGTGGCCATGGCGCGAGCGGCCGGCGACCGGGGCGGGTTCTACATCTCGCACATCCGTGACGAGGCCGACAAGTCGATGGAGGCGATCCGCGAGGCCATCGCCATTGGCGAGCGGGCGAAGCTGCCGGCCCACATCACCCACATCAAGCTGGGCACGGTGGGGGTGTGGGGCAAGGCGCGCGAGGCCGTGGCCATCATCGAGGCCGCGCGCGCACGAGGGGTGGATGTGACGGCCGATGCGTATCCCTACCTGGCGTGGCAGTCGACGCCGCGCGTCCTCATTCCGAGCAAGCAGTACGAGGACGAGGCCGCCATCCGCCGCGGGCTCGACGACATTGGCGGGGCGCGCAACGTCCAGATTACGCGCTGGCCGTCGCAGGCCCAGTACGTCGGCCAGCGGCTCGACGCCGTCGCGCGGGCCGAGGGCATCAGCGACATCGAGGCGTATCGCCGGTTCGCGCGCGAACCCGGCGCCGGCATGATCGGGCACACCATGATCGAGGACGACCTGCGTGTCTTCTATGCCCAACCGTGGGTGATGGTGGCGAGCGATGGCGGTATCGCCAACAGCCACCCGCGCAGCGCGGGGACGTTTCCACGGGTGCTGGGCCGCTTCGTGCGCGAGCAGGCGTGGATGACCTGGCCGGAGGCGATCCGCAAGATGACGGCGCTGCCGGCCGCCCGGTTGGGCCTGCACGATCGCGGCCGCGTGGCCCCTGGGCTCAAGGCCGACCTGGTGCTGTTCGACCCGGCACGCATCATCGATCGGGCGACGTTCGAAGACCCGGGCGCCCTGCCCGAGGGGATGCGTGGCGTGTGGGCCAACGGCGCGCGCGTCTGGGACGGCGCCGCCGTCACGACCGTCCGACCGGGGCGCGTGCTGGTACCATCTCACGGGACACGTCCGTGACGACAGAACGCGATCACATGACACGCACCCGCACAGGTTCCCTGCTGACCCGGCTGGCCATCGCGATCGTGGCCGTGGCCGCCGTGGGCTGGCTCTTCCTCCGCTCGCTCGACGATGCCAGGGCGGTGCCCTACGAGGTGCGCCCGGCGCACCTCACGGGCTGGACGCTGCAGGCGGTGCCCGAGGCGACAGGCGAGCAGGCGCGGCTGCTGCTGAGTCCGCCGCCTGAACTGCCGCTGCGCCTGTTCCGTCAGGTGTTTTCGCGCGCGGGTGAGTCGTTGAGCACGCCGGCGAAGGCGGGGGTGGCGCTGGTGCTCGCCGACGAAGTGCCGGCGTCCGTCGTCAGTGACGCAGCGCTGATGGCCCTGGCGCAGGCATCGGGCCTCAACGGGGCCCCGCTGACCCTCGACTGCATGGGGTATCGACGTGACTCGCAGCCGGGCCGCGTGCGCCAGGTGTTCTTTGTCAGCGTGGGCCTCCCTGCCTTCGACGGCTTCCGGACGCAACTGGCAGCACGACTCGCGCCCGATGGCGTGCGCCTGCGACCGCTGTCGCCGGTGATGCTGCTGGCCGGCGCCCCCGACGTCACGGGCTGGATGCCCATCGTCGTGAACGCCGGGGACGACTGCGTGGCCCCGTTTGCCATGGAGGAGTGAGGGCATGCGACCTGTGGTGCGACTGATGTGTGGAGCGGTGGTGGTGACATGCGCCCTGACGGGCGCGGCAGCGCTGCGCGCGCAGGACCGGCCCGTGCCGCCGCCCTGGGCCTTTACGGTGAACACGCCGCCTCCGGTGGGCGCGGCCCCGGCAGCCCCGGCGGCGCCCGATCCCACGCCGCGGAGTGTGCCCGGCAGTAACCGCCGGTTCACGCTGGCCGAGACGCGTAACGCGTTCAACCCGCCCGACTGGCACCCGGCGGGCCATCCGCCCATGCCGCCGGCGGTGGCCAACGGCCGCCGACCCGAGATGCGGGCGTGCGGCTTCTGCCATCTGACCAACGGCCAGGGTCGGCCCGAAAATGCGTCGCTGGCCGGGCTGCCAGCGGCCTACATCATCCAGCAGATGGCCGACTTCAAGAGTGGAGCACGCCGCAGCAGCGAACCGAAGATGGGACCGCCGAACGCGATGATCGCCGATGCGAAAGCGGCCACCGACGCCGAGGTGCGTGAAGCCGCCGAGTACTTTGCCGCGGTGCCCTATCGCCCGTGGATTCGGGTGGTCGAGCGGGCCGAGGTGCCCCGCACGCGCATCGCCGGGTGGATGCACGTGCCCACCGAGGGGGCTGAACCCATCGGGGCGCGCATCATCGAGATGCCCGAAGACCTGGGGCGCACCGAACTGCGCGACGGCGCGTCGGGCTTTGTGGCCTATGTGCCCCCGGGCAGCATCAGCCGCGGCGAGCGGCTCGTCACCACGGGCGGCGGCGGACGCACGGTCGCCTGCGGCACCTGCCACGGTGCTGATCTCAAGGGACTGGGGCCGGTGCCGCCCCTTGCGGGCCGATCGCCGAGCTACACGGTGCGTCAGCTGTTCGACCTGCAGCAGGGCGCGCGCCGGGGCGCCTGGTCGTCGCTGATGACCGAGGCGATCCGGCAGCTGACCATCGACGATATGATCGCCATCGCCGCCTACACCGCCTCGCGGCAGCCGTAGGCTAGGCGCGGCCCTCGTCGGCGCTGCTGCCGTAGATGGACGGCACCTTCGAGCCCATGGGCCGCAGGTAGGCTGCCAGTTGGCCGCGATGGTGGATGCTGTGGTTGTTGGCCATGGGCAGGAACTCGACCGCCGGCTTGGCGAACATCCCGAAGAAGGTCACCTGCCGCGTCAGTGCCTCGTCCGGCAGGGCGCGCAGGGTGGCGATGCGCTCGGTCATGGCCGTGTCGTAGAAGGCCACCACGTCGTCGGCGGTCTTGAACGAGCCCTCCAGCGTGCGCACCTTCTCGGCATCGGTGGCGAAGTGTCCGTTGATGATGCAGTCGAGGAACCACACGTCGGCCGTGGCCAGGTGCAGGGCCAGGCCCCACGCCGTGCGCGACTTCGGGTCGGGTGTGTACGCGGAGTCGCCGTGGCCGACGGCCTGAAGCACCTTGCGGGTCGTGGGCAGCTCAGACGCGAACAGGTCGGCGAACGTGCTGGCAATGATGCGGGCGTGGTCAGCGGTCATGACTGGGGTTCTCCTTCTGCGGGGGACACGGCCGTGTCGAAGGTCGACCGCTCGAGCGAACGCACGTAGCGCGCGAGCCGGTCGTTTTCATACTTGACCTGGTTGATGAACAGACTTTCGGCCAGGTATGTGCGGCGTTCGTCGTCGGTCATCTGGTCAATGAGATGCGCGATTTCGCGGGCCATGGCCTCGTAGCTGGTGCCGAGATCGCTGACCGTCACCTCGTGGAACAGCGTTTCGAGCACGGCCAGCAGGTCGCCGTCCAGGGCGACGACCCGTCCGGTGGTAGTGGTGATCTCGCGCATGGGTCACTCCTCGAAGCTGGCCACCGCGCGGCCCTCATCCGGATACATCTTCAGGAACGCGTGCGACCCGGTCATCGTCAGCATCGTTTCGACACGCTTCTGCACCCCCGACAACCGCAACCGGCCGCCCGCGGCTGTCGCCTGCCGGTACGCGTCCATCAGGCAGCCGATCGTGGCCGAGTCGACATAACTCACCTGCGACAGGTCGAGCACGACCTTACGATGCCCGTCGGCAAACAGCGCGTCAATCGCTGCCGCGAAGTCCTGCAGCAAGGGATACATGAGGCGCGATTCGCCGACGTGCAGGATGGCGACGTCGTTCACGTGGTCGGTCGTCAGCGTCATGAGCGGGCTCCCTCGAGTTCGTGGCGGTACTGGCGGACGAGCCTGACCAGTTCGGCCCGGCCCCGGTTGATGCGCGACTTGACGGTGCCCTCGGGCACCTGCAGGCGCCGCGCGATGTCGTGGTACGACAAATCCTGCAGGTCACGCAGGGTGACGGCGAGCCTCAGCGGGTCGGGCAGCGCTGCGAGGGCGCGCCGGAGCAGGGCGGCCTGCCCCTGTTGCTCGAGCAGCGCGTCGGCGGGCAGACCCTCGGCCACCGGCATGAGATCGTCCGCGCTGATGTCCCGGTTGATGGTCTCGCGTTCCTTGCGCACGCTGCGGTAGTGATCGATGCACATGTTGCGCGAGACGCTGATGAGCCACGTCTGGAAATTGGCCCGGCGGTCGAAGGTGTGCAGGGCACGGAACACCTTGATGAAGATGTCCTGGGTCAGGTCTTCGGCTTCCTCGTGGTTGCCCGTGAACTTGTAGGCCACGCTGTAGACGCGGCGCCGGTACTGCCGGACGATGTCGGCCCACGCGTCCTGCTCGCCCGCCAGGCATCGCTGGATCAGCGTGTCGATGGCGTCGGGGGTGTCGGTCACGTCAGGTCCTGCGGGCAGAATATCACGCGGGTTTGGGGCTGCGGCCCGTGGCACCACAGGGGGGCAGCGATGCGGCCGGCCGCGCTATGATCAGAGACCCATGCGAGCCGCTGCCGGTCCTGACACGGATGCCACCCTGCGCGCAGACCTGCTTGAGGCGATTGCCGGACAGGTCGACACCCCAGCCTATGTCTACGATGGCGAGGCGATCGACGCGGCCTATCGCCAGCTCGACGCGGCCTTCGGGGACATCCCGCACGCCCTCCAGTATGCGATGAAGGCCAACTCGGCGCTGGCCGTCGTGCGCCGGCTGCAGGCGCTGGGCAGCGGGTTCGACGCGAACTCGATGGGTGAGGTGGAGGTCGCGCTGCGCTGCGGTGCGGTGCCGCGCCAGATTGTGCTGACCGGTGTCGGCAAGCGTGCCGATGACCTCGAGCGGGCCGTGGCCCTGGACCTGCAGGCGATCAACGTCGAATCGCCCGGCGAACTCGACCGGCTGGCGCGGCTGGCGGCGGACCGCGGTACCGTCGCCCGCGTGGCGCTGCGCGTCAACCCTGACATCGACGCACAGAGCCATCCGCACATTTCCACGGGACTCCGGTCGAACAAGTTCGGGGTGCCCATCGACGAAGCGCGCGCGCTGTTCCAGGCCATCAAGGCCCGGCCGTCACTGGCGCCAGTCGGCATCCACATTCATATCGGGTCGCAGATCACCACGCTCGACCCGCTGGAGCGTGCCGCCGAAGCGGCCACGGCACTCGCCCGTGCCCTGCGCGAGGATGGCATTGCCATCGAGCAGCTCGACTTCGGTGGCGGACTCGGCATTGCCTACGACGGCGGGGCTCCACCGTCGCCCGAGGCATATGTGCAGCGCCTGGTGCGTGCCGCCGGAGACATCGGCATCACCCTGGCCATCGAGCCCGGCCGCGTCATCGTCGGGGCCGCTGGCGTGCTGCTGACCCGCGTGGTCGACATCAAGCAGTTCCCCGGATCGCGGCGGTTCGTCGTGCTCGATGCGGGCATGACCGAACTGATGCGCCCGGCCCTGTATAGTGCGTTCCATCGCATTGAACCGGTGCGGCCCCGTGAAGGCACGGCCGTCGCCAGCGACATCGTCGGGCCCATCTGCGAAAGCACGGATGCCTTTGCGCGGGACCGGATGCTGCCCCCGGTGGCCGTTGGTGACCTGCTGGTGATTCGTGATGCGGGGGCGTACGGCGCGGTCATGGGGTCGACCTACCTGCGCCGACCGCTGGCCCCCGAAGTGCTGATTGAACGTGACAGCTGGCGCGTGATTCGGCGTCGGCAGACGCTGGACGACCTGCTGTCCCTGGAAGTGTAGAGACGACAATGCCCATGCAGTCGCGCGGGGTGGTGGTGGCCTTCGAAGGCCTGGACCAGAGTGGAAAGCAGACGCAGGCCGAACGCCTGGCGGCGCAGCTGCGGGCGCAGGGCCGGCAGGTGGAGTGTCTCTCGTTCCCCGAGTATCCCACCGCCATCGGGCAGGAGATTGGCCGCGCCCTCGGGGGCGAGCGCGAGTATGCCGCCGATACGCTGCAGCTGCTGTATGTGGCCAACCGATTCGAATTCCGTCCCCGGATGGAGGACTGGTTGGCCGCCGGGGCCGTGATCATCTGTGACCGCTACACCGCATCGAGCATCGCGTACGGCGAGGCGCAGGGACTGTCGCCCGCGTGGCTCCAGGCGGTGCAGCAGCCGCTGCCGGCGGCGGACATCACGCTGCTGCTCGATATTCCTCCCGAGGTGTCGCTCCAGCGCAAGCAGGCGGCGCGCGACCGGTTCGAACGCGACCTCCCGCTGCTGGCCCGGGTGCGTGACAGCTATCGGCGTCAGGCCGGGCAGCGCGGGTGGGTGCTCATCGACGGACAGCAGGGGCCAGATGCGGTGTCGGCAGCGGTGCAGGCCGCCGTTGGCGGTCTGCTCGGGCTGCCGTCAGCGCCGACACGCTGATCGCTCCCGCGGCGCGCAACACCTCGGCGCACGCGGACAGCGTCGCCCCTGTCGTGGCGACATCATCCACCAGCACCACGCGCACGCCGTCGAGCAGGTGGTCGTGTCGCGACGCCGGGTGACGGGCCCGCCGCCATCGGCGGCAGGCGGTCGCATCAAGCGCAAAGGCCCCACGGACGTTCTGCCGCCGGGCGTCGCCGCGCAAGTGCACCTGCGGGGTGCGGGCGCCAGGGCGGCGCAGCAGGCGGGCCCACGGGGCGTCCAGATGGCGGGCGAGGTCGTCTGCCTGGTTGAAGCCCCGCCGGAACCGTCGCCACCAGTGCGACGGTACGGGCACCACGACATCGGCGTGTGCCAGCAGTTCGTGTCCAACCACGGCCATGCACGCAGCGAGGGGGGCGGCGATCGACCGCCGCCGGTCGTATTTGAGGCACCGCACCAGCTGGCGCAACGTGCCCCGATGCGGGCCGACGCTGAGCAGGGTGTCCAGCGGTGGCGGCACGGTGGTCGCCCGCTGCTCGTGAGGCGCGAACCGCAGCACGCGCTGCCAGCAGTCGGCGCAGACGGCCGAGGTGAGTGGCTCCGGATTCAGACCGCGACACGCGGCGCACGGAGGCTCGACCAGCGTGCACACCAGCGACTCGAGTGCTCGACGCGCGGTCATGCGCGGTGACGGGCCCCGAGGGCCCCGTCGGCAACGGGGTTACTCGCCCGCGTCGATGTCGGGCAGGTCGTCGGCGACCGGGGGGCGCACCGGGTCAGGGACCGCGAAGGGCACGGCGGTCGCCCACAGACGTTCGAGGCCGTAGAATCCTCGGGCCGTGGGCGAGAAGACGTGCACCACCATGTCGAAGTAGTCGAGCAGGATCCAGTCGGCCTTGGCCTGTCCTTCAATGGCCGAGGGGCGGATGCCCGCCTGCTTGAGGTCGTGTGCGATCGCATCGGCAATGGCCTGCACCTGGCGCGGATTGGCGCCGGTGGCGATCACAAAAAAATCGGTGAACGCATCGCTGCGGCGCAGGTCGAGCACCACCAGGTCTCGCGCCAGCTTGTCCTGGGCGGCGGTGACGGCCAACTGCAGGGCCTTCGGCCACCGTGGACGACGGGGCTTCGGGGCAGCGGCCGCCTTCCTGGGGGTGGCGGTCTTTGCCACAGACTTCCGGGCGCGGGGGCGCGGGGGACGGGTGTCACTCATGCAAACAGCACTCCACGGAGGCACTCACAGATAGAGCCGATGGTCAGCAATGTATCGTGCGACGCTGTCGGGCACCAAGCCGGTCGGCGGGTGGCCGGCGGCCACAAGGCGTCTGATGGCACTGGACGAGACGTCCGGTGTGGCGGCCGTCACCATGAACACGGCCGGGGCGGGCGGCAGCGCCGGACGCGCGTCAGGGCGGCAACGCACGAGGCGCCCCGTCAACTCGGGCACCTGCGTGTCGAGGTGGTCGACCGGATGCCCCGGTCGGGCGACCACAACAAAATGTGCCAGGTCGAGTACCGCCGGGAAGCGATGCCACTTCGCAATATCTGCAAACGCATCCGCCCCCAGAATGAAAAAAAACGGCGTACCAGGCGACGTCTGACGCAGGGTGTCGAGGGTGTCGGCCGTATAGGTGCGTCCGGGTCTGCGCAGTTCCAGGTCGGACACCTGCCACCCGAGCGGGGCGGCGGCCAGCCGTGCCATCGCGAGACGCTCATCGGCGGAGGCGCGGGGCCCGACGGGTCGATGGGGTGGGGTGCCACTCGGCATCACGACGACATGTGTCAGTCCGCAGACCTGCTGCGCCACCTG
>JBIIDF010000220.1:0-5359 GCA_044238535.1 Vicinamibacterales bacterium | reverse complement strand
ACACGTTCAGGGTAATGGTCATGGCCATGGCGATTCGGTGTCCTCAGTGGGGCAGCGGCCCCGGTTACTTGTAGCTCCGCTGCGAGGGATGCACCTCGTCAAACGTCAGCGCCTCTTTGTGCAGGGTCGGCGACTGGCCAACCCCGGTGAATTCCCACGCCGCCACGTACGAATACTCGTCGTCGCGACGCAGCGCCTCGCCATCCGGCGTCTGGTATTCCTCGCGGAAGTGCCCGCCGCATGATTCGTGACGTTCGAGGGCATCGAGGGCCAGGACTTCAGCGAACTCGAGGTAGTCGGCCACGCGGCCGGCGTAGTCGAGGGCCGGATTGAGGTTGTTCTTCTCGCCCGGCACCGAGACGTTCTGCCAGAACTCGTCGCGCAGGCTGCGGATGCTCTGAATGGCCCCCTTCAGCCCCTGCTCGGTGCGGGCCATGCCCACGTGGTCCCAGCACAGCGCCCCGATGGCGCGGTGATACTCGCGGATGCTCTTCGACCCTTTCACCGCCAGCACCTTGTCGATGCGGGCCTGCGCCGTGGCCGCCGCTTCCTTGAAGCTGTCGTGGCTGGTGGACACCGCCGGCAGCGCCGTGCCGCCGAGGTAGTTCGCCACGGTGTACGGCGCCACGAAATAGCCGTCGCACAGCCCCTGCATGAGGGCACTGGCGCCGAGGCGGTTCGCGCCGTGGTCCGAGAAGTTGGCTTCACCCAGCACGAACAGGCCGGGAATGGTCGACTGCAGGTTGTAATCGACCCACAGCCCGCCCATCGTGTAGTGCACGGCCGGATAGATGCGCATCGGCACTTCATACGGATTGTCGTCCGTGATGCGCTTGTACATGTCGAACAGGTTGCCGTAGCGTCCCTTGATCGTCTCGGCCCCGAGACGCTTGATGGCATCGGCGAAGTCGAGGTACACCGACAGCCCCGAGTCGCCCACTCCGCGCCCTTCGTCACAGACCGACTTGGCCGCACGTGAGGCCACGTCGCGGGGGACCAGGTTGCCGAAGCTCGGGTAGCGGCGTTCGAGATAGTAGTCGCGCTCGCTGTCGGGAATCTGCGACGGATGCCGCTTGTCACCAGGGTTCTTCGGCACCCAGACGCGTCCGTCGTTGCGCAGGCTCTCCGACATCAGGGTCAGCTTCGACTGGTGGTCGCCGCTCACGGGGATGCAGGTCGGGTGGATCTGCGTGAAGCACGGATTGGCGAAGTAGGCGCCGCGCTTGTGGGCGCGCCAGGCGGCGGTCACGTTCGAGTTGATGGCGTTGGTGGACAGATAGAACACCGTCCCGTAGCCCCCGGTGCACAGCAGCACGGTCGACGCCGAATGCGATTCCAGTTCGCCGGTGACCAGGTTGCGGCAGATGATGCCCCGCGCCTGGCCGTCGACCACCACCAGGTCGAGCATCTCGCGCCGGGGGAACAGCTGCACCGTTCCCGCTTGCACCTGACGCATCATCGACTGATAGGCGCCGAGCAGCAGCTGCTGGCCCGTCTGGCCGCGTGCATAGAAGGTACGCGATACCTGGGCGCCGCCGAACGACCGGTTGTCGAGCAGTCCACCGTATTCACGCGCGAACGGCACACCCTGTGCCACGCACTGATCGATGATCTGCACCGACAGCTGCGCCAGGCGGTACACGTTGGCCTCGCGTGCGCGGTAGTCGCCGCCCTTCACCGTGTCGTAGAACAGGCGATAGACGCTGTCGCCGTCGTTGCGGTAGTTCTTCGCGGCGTTGATGCCGCCCTGCGCGGCAATGCTGTGCGCGCGGCGCGGGCTCTCGTGAATGCCGAACAGCTTCACGTTGTAGCCCATCTCTCCGAGCGAGGCGGCCGCTGAGGAACCGGCCAGCCCAGTCCCTACCACGATGATGTCGTACTTGCGGCGGTTGGCCGGGTTGACCAGCTTGTTCTCGAACTTGCGGCGGTCCCACTTTTCCGTAATCGGGCCGCCGGGAATCCTGGAATCGAGCGTCATTGCGCGCTCCGCGAAAGAAGGTAGGTGTAGATCGGAATCATGAAGAAGCCGCCGGCAATCAGCGCCGTCAGCACGCGGCCGGCCACAATCACCCGCGGCGTCCACTGGGGGTGGTGCCAGCCCAGCGACTGCGTGGCGCTGACGATGCCGTGCCAGAGGTGCGAGAAGATGAGGGCCATCGCCACGAGATAGAAGCCGACGTAGCCGGGCTGCGAGAAGATTTCGACCTGCAGCCGATAGAGGTCGCGAATGCCGTCAGCGCTTTCGTACACCGGCCCGAACTTGAACGTCTGTAGGTGGGTGACCACAAACAGCGCCATGATGCTGCCCGTCACCACCATCGTGGTCGACGCCCAGCTCTTGCGGCTGGCCGGGTTCTTGGTCTTGGCCCACCGGCGGGTCGTGTAGGCCACCGGCCGCGCCGCCCGGTTCGCCAGGTAATTCGAGAGGGTCTTGGCGATGTGGACGAAGAACACCGCAAGCAGGCCCGCCTCCGCCAGATAAATCAGCGGATTGCTGGTCAGCGTGTGCGCATACCGGTTGAACGCGTCAGGGCCTGCCAGAAAGAGCAGGTTGCCGGCCAGATGGGTGAGAAGAAACACCGTCAGGCCGAGTCCCGTGACCGCGATGAGGATCTTTGTGCCAATCGAGGTGGAGAATGTCTGCAGAAGTCGCATGAGGAGTGCCCAACCTCAGATTCTATGCCATTCCTGCCGAGTTCGGCGTGCTATCATCCGAACGTTTTGGGCACAGGCCCGCATCACACGTCAACACCATGAAAATCCACGAGTATCAAGCCAAGGCGATCCTCAAGGCCCACGGAGTGCCCGTGCCGCAGGGCGAGGTGGCCTTCTCGGCGCAGGAAGTCAGTGACATTGCCCGTCGGCTCGGCGGCGGCGTCTGTGTCGTCAAAGCCCAGATTCATGCGGGAGGGCGCGGCAAGGCCGGCGGCGTCAAGGTCGTCAAGTCGGCCGACGAAGCCGAAGCCTATGCGAAGACCCTGCTGGGGCGTCCCCTGGTGACCTACCAGACCGGCCCCGACGGCCAGATGGTGTCGCGCCTGCTCGTCGAGCAGGGCCTGGGCATCGACCGCGAGCTGTATCTCGGACTCGTCGTCGACCGTTCGACCCAGCGCATTGTGCTCATGGTCAGCCGCGAGGGCGGTGTGGAAATTGAAGAGGTGGCCGCCACCCACCCCGAGAAGATCCATAAAGTGTTCATCAACCCGGCTGTGGGCCTCCAGCCCTTCCAGGCCCAGCAGATGGCCTTCGCCGTCGGTCTCACCGGCGACGCCGTGAAGAAGGGCGTCCGCATGATGCTGGCCCTCTACCAGGCCTTCATCGCCACCGACGCCTCGATCCTCGAGATCAACCCCCTCATCGTGACGCGCGACGGTGACCTGCTCGCCCTCGACGCCAAGATGAACTTCGACGACAACGCGCTCTACCGGCACCAGGACATCCGCGATCTGCGGGACCTGTCGGAGGAAGACCCGCTCGAGGTCGAAGCGTCCAAGTTCTCGCTGAACTACATTCGGCTCGACGGCAACATCGGCTGCATGGTGAACGGCGCCGGCCTGGCCATGGCGACGATGGACATCATCAAGTTGTCGGGCGGGCAGCCGGCCAACTTCCTCGATGTCGGTGGTGGCGCCAATGCCGAGCAGATCAAGAACGCCTTCCGCATTCTGATGTCCGACACCAACGTCAAGGCGGTGCTCATCAACATCTTCGGGGGCATCCTGCGCTGCGACGTGCTGGCGCAGGGCGTCATTGCGGCCGTGCGCGACCTGGGCGTGCCGGTCCCGATTGTCATCCGCATGAAGGGCACCAACGTCGAGGAAGGCAAGCGCCTGCTCGCCGAGAGTGGCCTCAACTTCACGACGGCCGACACGATGGGCGAAGCCGCGACGAGCGTCGTCGCGCTGGCCGGAGGAACCAAGTAATGGCAGTCCTGCTCGACTCGAACACCCGCCTGATTGTCCAGGGGCTCACCGGCCGCGAAGGCACCTTCCATGCGAAGGCGGCCGCGGCCTATCACACCGCCGTTGTCGGTGGCGTCACGCCCGGCAAGGGGGGCACGACACACGAGGGCTGGCCGGTGTTCAACACCGTGGCCGATGCCGTGCGCGAGACTGGCGCCAATGCGTCGGTGATCTTCGTGCCGCCCCCGTTTGCGGCCGATGCCATCATGGAAGCCGCTGATGCGGGCGTGGCCCTGGTGGTGTGCATCACCGAGGGGATTCCGGTGGTGGACATGCTGAAGGCGATGACCTTCCTCAAGGACCATCCCGGGACGCGACTCATCGGACCCAACTGCCCCGGCATCATCTCGCCCGGCAAGGGCAAGGCCGGCATCATTCCCGCCAACATCGTCAAGGAAGGGCGCATCGGCATCGTGTCGAAGAGCGGCACCCTGACCTACGAGGCGATCGACCAGCTGTCGCGACGCGGTCTGGGACAGTCGACCTGCATCGGGATCGGCGGCGACCCGCTGATTGGCACGACGCACATCGATGCCCTGCAGCTCTTCCAGAACGACCCGGACACCGATGCCGTCATCATGATCGGCGAAATCGGCGGGTCGGCCGAAGAAGAAGCCGCGGCCTGGATCAGGCAGCACTTCACCAAGCCGATCGTTGCCTTCATTGCGGGCCAGACCGCCCCGCCGGGCCGTCGCATGGGCCACGCCGGCGCCATCATCGCCGGCGGCAAGGGCACGGCCGCCGAGAAGATGGCCGCTCTGACCGCGGCGGGTGTCACCGTGGTGAAGAGCCCTGCGGACATGGGCGAGTCGCTCGTGGCCGCCCTCGGCGCGCGCTGAACCCCGCGGTATAATCAGGCGTTTATGCAGAGAACCTTTGCCATCATCAAACCCGACGCCGTGGCCAAGCAGTACACGGGTCGCATTCTCGCCCGCATCGAAGCGGCCGGGTTCACCGTCCGCGCCCTGCGGATGATTCACATGTCCAAGGCGCAGGCCGAGGGCTTCTACCACGTGCACCGCGAGCGCCCCTTCTTCGGCGGCCTGACCGACTTCATGTCGTCGGGTCCCTGTGTCGTGCTGTGCCTCGAGGCGCCCGATGCCATCCGGCAGTGGCGTGACCTGATGGGCGCGACCGACCCGGCCAAGGCGGCCGAGGGGTCGCTCCGCAAGCAGTTCGGCGCCTCGATCGACAACAACGCCACGCACGGCTCGGATGCCCCGGAGACGGCGGCGTTTGAACTCGGATACTTCTTCCGCGGCATGGAACTGTAGGCAGGCGCGACGGGCATGGCCATCAAGTCGGACCGCTGGATTCGCCGCATGGCGCTCGAACACGGCATGATTGAGCCGTTCGAGGACCGGCAGGTCCGCACCGGAGTCGTATCGTATGGACTC
>JBIIDF010000219.1:0-5387 GCA_044238535.1 Vicinamibacterales bacterium | reverse complement strand
GGGGGGCGGCCCCGTACGACTCCACCAGGTCCGACGCAGACTCGGCCAGGTCGCGAGAGGAATTGATCAGGGTGCCGTCGAGATCGAACGCAATCATGAAAGGTGTACGGTAGTGTGACAGGTCACGCCCGCTGATGCCATCGCCAACCGCCCACCCTGCGGCACCGGATGCGTCGCCGTCCTCGCCCACGACCATCGTGCTGGTGTCTGGCGGGCTCGACAGCGCCGTGCTGCTGGCCCATGAAGCCGCGCAGGGAGTCGTTCTGCCGCTCTACATCTCCTCGGGGCTTGCCTGGGAATCGCATGAACGTGACATGCTCGCGATGCTCCTGACCCAACAGCCGCCGGCGTCGGTGCAGCCGCTGCAGATCGTCGACGTGCCGGTGTCCGACGTCTATCCTCCCGGGCACTGGGCCCTGACCGGACATCCACCGGCGTACGACACGCCCGACGAGGACGTGTATCTCCTCGGGCGCAACGTGCTGCTGCTCGGCAAGGCGGCCGTGGTCGCCGCGCGTCGGCGCGCACCGCGTATCGTGCTGGGGCCACTCGCCGGCAATCCGTTTCCGGATGCGCGCCCGGCGTTCTTCCAGGCCATGGGCACGGCCCTCTCGCTGGGCCTCGATTACCCGTTGGTGATTGAGGCGCCATTCCTCACGTGGCAGAAGTCGGACGTGGTGAGGCGCGGCGTTGATCTCGGAGTGGACTTCCGTGGCACCCTGTCGTGTATGAACCCGGTGGCTGGCCCTGCCCCGATAGCGTTACCCGCCTCGCATTGCGGGCTGTGCAGCAAGTGCCGCGAGCGGCGCGACGCCTTCGCGGAGGCTGGCGTGGCCGACCCTGCGCCGTACGCCCATCCGTCTCCGCGGTGATCGCCGCTGGTCGCCTCACCGCCATCTGCGCCGACCGTGGCGCAACGGGTCGATGGATGCCTCACGACGTCCGCGGGATCTGCACCGGGTCGCCCGACGAGATGAGGACGGGGACCCCATCGATCCACGTCTGCCTGACACATCCGTCTGGGCCGAGGGCGACCATGTCGGCCAGAGCCCCCGGCACGAGGCGTCCCTGATCCGTCAACTGCAACTGGTCAGCCGGAGTGGTCGCACACGCGCGCGCCGCGTCCACGGGTGAGAGCCCGACCGGTCCGGTCAGGACCTTCCAGACCTGCGCCATGGTGCTGACGCTGCCCGCGAGCGTCCCATCATCGAGTGCGGCCCATCGCTCGGTGACGGTCACGCGCTGCCCGCCCAGGGTGGTCTGCGCGCCCACCGGCAGGCCGGACCCGGCGGTGCCATCGGTGATCGCCATGATGCCCGAGAGACCTTTGGCGGCAATCGCGAGCCGCAGCACCGCGGGATGCACATGGTGGCCATCTGCGATCAGCTCCGCGCACACCTGTGGCGACGCAAGCACGGCACCCACGACGCCGGGATCACGATGCGTGAGGGGGGTCATCCGGTTGAAGAGATGCGTGGCCTGCGTCACGCCGGCGTCGATGGCACGGCACGCCTCGTCAAACGTCGCGCCGGAATGGCCGATCGACACGACCAGGCCGAGCGCCCGCAGCCGCTGCACGAGGGCGAGGCCTCCCGGCAGTTCGGGGGCGACGGTCACGATGGCCACCGCGTCGTGATGCGCTTCGATGACGCGCCAGACATCGTCGCCGGAGTAATCGGCAGGAGTGACGCCGGTCGCCTCAGGGGCGGGTGGCAAACGCAGACACGTCGTCGGCTGTGCGCCGTTCCAGTCAGGATGAATGAAGTTGCTTTCGAGGTGTGCAGGCAGCACACGCGCCGCCCCGGGCTGCGGGCGCCGTCGCGCGAGTCTGACGGCCTCGAGCAGCGACTGCAAGACGCCGGGGGCGCACGCCACCGATGTGGGACAGAAGGCCGTCACTCCGGAGTGTGGCAGCGCAGCCGCCACGCGCTGCAGCGCGTCTGCCCCATCGAGGACGTCGGCGCCCTGCATGCCGTGCACATGCACATCGATGAATCCCGGCACGAGGAGGCAGTCGTGCAGGCCGTGCACCTCCGCGCCCGATGGTGCGGGCTGCCCTTCCAGAATGTCGACAATGCGGCCGTGCGCGACGAGCAGGGTGGCGGCCCCGGTCTGCCGGTGCGGCAGCACGATCGACGCGGCCGCGATGGCGATCATGCCTCGGGCTCCGGGACCAGCAGGCGTGTCTGATGCTCGAGCGGCAGCGGAATGGCCCCGCGGTTGAACAGCTGCTCGTCGGCCGACGCGAGCAGCCGCTCGAAGGCCTCGGGCGTGGGGGCCTCGAGCACCAGCACGCCCGTCGATTCCGCGGGGGGAAAGCGGCGGGTGTCGAGATAGTCGTGGTCGAGCGTGACGAGGGTGCGGCGCAGCTGACGCGCCAGCCGGAAGTGGTCGCGGTCCGGCGCCCGACGCAGGTCGGGCTGCTCGATGACGGCGAGGACATCCCAGCCGAGTGTGTGCCGCATGTAGCGCAGCAACCCGGCCGGCACGTTGGCGTCGGCGTAGACGCGCGGGCGTTCCGAGCCATGCTCGGCGAGCGGACCCAGCTCGGACCAGAGCGTGCCCATCGCCCCCGACGTGCTCAGGCCTTTCCGGCCTTGCGCGCGCGGTCGCGCGCCGCCTTCGCCGTGCGCTTTCGGGCTTCCTTTTCCAGTGACGCGACGAGCTCCGCCCGCCGATGCACCAGGCCCTTGCGCTTGCGGCGACCGTTCTTGTGACCGACGGCGTATTCGCAGAACAACGGGAAGGCAATGGTGGAATCGCAGTACGCCACGGCAGTGTCGGGAAGCACGCCGGGATTGACCTTACCCCAGCTGACCGCTTCGGCCGGGGTGGCGCCGGAGAGCCCGCCCCAGACGACCTGGTCGGTCGTCATCTGGATGAAGTAATCGTTCCCGCCCTTGGGAATGTTGTAGACCTCCCAGAGGGTGGGCTGCCCCTGCAGGTAGAAGTTCTTGGGCGAGCCGCCGCCGAGAATCACGCAGCCGTTCTTCTCTGCGGCGTAGATCAGGGCACACACCTCGTTGACATCGCGGTTGGGGTCGATCATCAGCCGCGCCCCGTTCATCAGCTCGTGATACGCGATGTTCATCCCGATGGAACTGTCGCCCGGGGAGGACGTGTAGATCGGCACGCCGCACTTGGCGGCGCGCGCCACCAGCGAGTACTCATCGCAGCCCGGCCGCACCTTCAGCAGGTGACGCCCGAGGGCGTAGTGCAGGTCGGCAGACGACACGGGGCCGTCGAGCCCGCTCTGCACGAGAAACTCGCGGATGAACAGGTCGGTATCGAGCAGCACCTGCGCCGGAAAGAGCACGTCGTAGATGCGGATGACGCCTTCGTCGTAGAGCACACGGTCGTCGACGAAGGGTGACCCCCGGCGGAGGGTGAAATTCAGGGCGTAATGCAGGTCGTGATAGAGGTTTGCACCGGTGCTGATGATGAAATCCACGAGTCCGCGGTCCATCATCGAGATGATGCAGCCCCCGAGGCCCGCCGGCGTCAGGGCACCCGCGATGGTCAGACCGATGGTGGTGTCGTGGTCCTTCGACAGCATCTTGTCGGTGAAGATGCGGCAGGCCTCCCCGAGGCGTGCGGCATTGAAGGCCTGGAACCCCTCGTCGATGAGCGTCCGGATGGCTTTCGCGCCTGTGGGGCGGTAGTAGCGAATCGGCTTTCCCGAGAGAAAACCCTTACGTTGTTTCTGGGGTGAACCCGGCGCTCGGTGCGGCATTGCCCCTAGGGTAGCATCTTGATTCCACACCGTGTAAGGTTAGGATCGTCGGTCTCAGACGTGCTCACGCTCCCTGTCAGCGAGGTGCTTCGCGCCACGCCCCGCACCCGCCGGATCAGACTCGCGCTGGGTACGCAGTCATTTCCCTTTCATGCGGGCCAGGCGGTGCTGCTCACCGTCGACGAAGGGCGACCCGCCCGTCCGTATTCCATCGCCTCGGCACCGGCCGAGGCGATGCGTGACGGGCAGCTCGAACTCCTAGTGCGCGCAGACGAGGGGGGCCGCGATCAGGCCGGTGAGCACGTCGGTCTCGAGGGGCTGCCCCGCGCCGGACAACACGTGCGCATCGAAGGCCCGATCGGCCGCTTCACCACGCCCGTGCTGGCACCGGGCCAGTCCGTGATGATCGCGGCGGGCGGTACTGGGATCGCCCCGCTGCGTGCCATGCTGCACGACTTGCTGGGCCGTGCCGACGCGCCGGCCATCACCCTGCTCTACTCGGCGCGCGCCGGCGACGAGTTCGCGTATCTCGACGAATTGCAGGCGCTCGAAACCCGAGGCGCGCTGCGGCTGTGGCTCACCGTCTCGCGGGATGACCAGACATGGATCGGCCGCCGCGGACGCGTGGATCAGGCCCTGCTCCACGAGACGCTGCCGACGGGCCCGGATGCCCTCGTCGGGTTGCTGTGCGGCCCTCTCGGCTTCGTGCGTGATGTGCGCGCCGCGCTGCTGGATCTGGGTGTGCCCGATGCGCAGATCAAGCGAGAGCAATACCATCCCTGATCATGGTGCGGGTGGCCGAGTGCATCCGCTTGCGTTCTTCGAGGATCGAGGTTTGAGCGCGCGCGGGCAACCAGACCTGCACCGACGGTCTCGCGTCAGCGACACGCGCGTGCGCCCGTCCGCCCGCCTGACCGGTCCCGACGCGCGCCGGTGCGACTACATGCCCAGGACGTGATAGCCCGCGTCCACGAGCAGGACTTCGCCGGTGATGCCGCGCGACCCGTCCCCCAGCAGGAACGCACCGGTGCTGCCCACCTCTGCCGCGTCGATCGCCCTGCGCAGCGGCGCTTTCTCGCGCACGACACCCAGAATCGACGAGAACCCGCCGATGCCCGCGGCCGCCAGAGTCTTGACCGGTCCGGCTGAAATGGCATTCACGCGAATCTGCTGGGGACCGAGGTCGCTGGCGAGGTAGCGCACCGTCGACTCGAGCGCCGCCTTCGCCACGCCCATGACGTTGTAGTTCGGAAACACCCGGTCCGCCCCGAGGAACGACAGCGTGACGATGCTCCCGCCGCCACGGGCGGCCAGGAGGGGCTGTGCGCCACGGGCCAGCGCGATGAGGGAATAGACGCTGACGTCGAGGGCCGTGCGGAACCCTTCGCGTGAGGTGTTCAGAAAACCCGCGGTGATGTCGGCGCGTTCGGCGTACGCCACGCCGTGCACCAGAAAATCGAGGCCGCCGCACTCGTCGCCGATGCGGGCAAACACCGCGGCCATCTCGTCGTCGTTCTGGACGTCGCACGGCAGCACCAGCGGATTGCCGGGCAGGGTGGCGGCCAGCTCGCGCACATGTGCCTCAAATCGCGCCTGATAGGTGAGCACGACCCGCGCCCCTTCGGCGGCCACGGCCTGCGCGATCGCCCACGAC
>JBIIDF010000218.1:0-5395 GCA_044238535.1 Vicinamibacterales bacterium | reverse complement strand
CGCGCTGCCCGGCATCGGCTTCACGAAGGAGACGCGGCGGATCTATCCGCATCGGGAACTGGCCGCCCACGTGCTCGGATACACCGGACTCGACAACCAGGGGCTGGCCGGAGTGGAAGCGACCCTCGACAGCGTGGTGCGTGGCCGCGGAGGGCTGCTGCTGGCGCTTGAGGACGCGCGCCACAATGTGTTCAGCCGCGTCGAACGGGTCCCGACCGCCGGGGCGTCCGTGGAGCTGACGATTGACGCGCACCTGCAGTACATCGCGGAGCGGGAACTCAAGGCCGCCGTCGAGGCCCATCGGGCCGACGGTGGCAGTCTCGTGGCGCTCGATCCTCACACCGGCGACATTCTCGCCATGGCCAACTGGCCGACGTTCAATCCGAACGTGTTCGGGTCCGCACCCGCTGACGCGCGCCGCAACCGCTCGACCCAGGACATCTATGAACCGGGCTCGACGTTCAAGCTGGTCACGGCGTCTGCCGCCATCGAGCATGGGATCGTTTCGCCGGACGATGTGATCGATGTCAGTGCGGGCATGATTCGCTTCGGCAGCCGGGTCATCAATGACATGAATCGGTATGGCCCGCTCTCGTTCACCGACGTCATCGTCAAGTCGAGCAATGTCGGGGTCATCAAGATGGGGGCTCGCGTGGGTGCCGACCGGATGCTCGAATACGTGCGGGCGTTCGGATTCGGGCAGCCGACGTCGCGCGATTTTTCAGGGGAGAGTGGGGGCATTGTCTATCGGCAGCTCGACCCCAGTGCCCTGGCGTCAGTCTCGATGGGCTATCAGGTGGGGGTGACCCCGCTCCAGGTGGTGACGGCCACGTCGGTGGTCGCCAACGGGGGCACCCTGTACGAGCCACGCCTGGTCCGCGCGGTCACCAGCGATGGTGTGCGCACCGAAACGAGGCCCACGGCCCGGCGCCGGGTGATTTCCGAGAAGACCGCCGCGACCATGACCGCGATCATGGAAGCTGTCGTGGAGCGTGGCACGGCGACGCGTGCGAAGGTCGCAGGCTACACCGTGGCCGGCAAGTCCGGGACGGCAGACAAGCTGATCGGCGGCCGCTACTCGGCGTCGCAGCAGAACGTGTCGTTCGCCGGATTTGTGCCGTCGCGCAATCCGGTGCTCGCCATGATTGTGATGATCGATTCACCGCGGGAGGGGGGCGACACCGGCGGCCTCATCGCAGCGCCGGTTTTCCAGCGCGTGGCAACTGCGGCGATGCGTCATCTGGGCGTCGTGCCGAACATCGATGCGGCACCCCCTGTGGTCGTGCCACGACAGGCCGCGGAGCGGACCACGTCGGCGGCGCCGGAGATCATCCAGACCGCCGTCGTGCGGCCGACTGAGAGCACCGTCCCTGATCTGACAGGGTTTGGCGCCCGCGAAGCGGTGCACGAACTGGTGCGGCTCGGACTGACGCCCCGGGTGCGTGGCCAAGGGCTGGTCGTGGCCCAGACCCCGGCGGCGGGCAGTCCCATCGAACCGGGTGGGTTGGCCACGCTGACGCTGGTGCGTGTGCCCCCTGCAGCCCTCGTCCCTGGAGTGGTGCGGCAATGACGCTGGCCGATGTGATGCGTACGGTGCCCCCCGGAGCCACCCCGGCGACATCCGGGCCGCATGCGGGCGACCAGCCGATCACGCAGATTGCGTACGACTCGCGTCAGGTGCGGCCGGGGGCCGTGTTCGTGGCCTTGCACGGTCTGAAGGACGATGGCACGCGCTATGTGCCGCAGGCGGTCTCGCGGGGGGCCGTGGCCGTCGTGTCTGAAGCCCCCTGTCCCGAGGGCTTCGGCCAGGCCTGGATTCCCACCGACAATGCGCGGCTGGCGATTGCGCTGCTCGCCGATCGGTTCTACGACTCGCCCAGTCGACGCATGCCGGTCATCGGTGTTACCGGTACGAATGGAAAGACGACGACGGGCTACCTGCTCGCGGCGATTCTTGATGCCGCAGGCCTGAAGGCCGGCCTGCTCGGCACGGTGTCGTATCGGGTGGGGCAGGTGGAACGCGGCGCGGCACGAACCACGCCGGAATCGACGGATGTGCAGGCCCTGCTGGCCGAGATGATCGACCACGGCTGCCGCTCGGCCGTCATGGAAGTGTCGTCGCATGCGCTGGCCCTGCGCCGTGTCGACGGCATGCGCTTTGCTGCCGGCGTGTTCACCAACCTGACGCGCGACCATCTCGACTTTCATGGCGACATGGAAGCGTATTTCGCTGCCAAGCGGCGGTTGTTCGAGATGCTCGAGGCCGACGCCCCCGGCATCATCAACCTGGACGATCCGCGTGGCATGCAACTGCGCGCGACCTGCCATCGGCAGGTCACCTACGGCATCACACAGGCTGCCGACGTGACGCCCGCCGACCTGGTGATGTCGCTCTCCGGGCTTCAGTGCACGCTGCAGACGCCCGCCGGCGCCATTGCGGTGCGGTCGTCGCTGGTGGGACGGCCGAATGTCTACAACATCCTCGCCGCGGCGGCGACGGCCGTCGCCCTCGGCGTGTCGCCCGACGCGATTGCCCGTGGCATCGCTGCGCTGCCGGGTGTGCCGGGGCGCTTCGAAGTGGTGTCGTCTCCCGAGGATGACATCACCGTCGTGGTCGACTACGCCCATACGGACGATGCGCTGCGGAATCTGCTGGAGACGGCGCGCCCGCTCGCGTCGAAGCGGCTGATTACGGTGTTCGGATGCGGAGGCGACCGCGACCGTACCAAGCGGCCGCTGATGGGCATGGTGGCGACGCGCCTCAGCGACGTGGTGATCATCACCTCGGACAATCCGCGCAGCGAAGAGCCGAGCCGCATCATCGACGACATCAGGCGCGGGATTACGCCGGATGCCAAGGGACAGCGACATTCCGAGGTGACGGCCATCGAAGATCGGGCCGCGGCCATTGCCCGGGCCGTCGCCATGGCGACGCCCGGGGATCTGGTGCTGGTGGCTGGCAAGGGCCACGAGAAGACTCAGGAAATCGGCGGCGTGGTGTTGTCCTTTGACGATGTCGCGGTCTCGCGTGACGCGCTGGCCGTGCGCCGTGCGCGGAAAGGACGGACGCTGTGACGCCGCACACCGTGCTGCTCACGGCTCGCCAGGCCGCTGTCTGGATGGGTGGCACCCTGATGGGCGGGTCGCCAGAGACGCAGCCGACCAGCTGGACGTACGATTCACGCAAACTGCAGCTGGGCGGCGCGTTTTTCGCCATCGTGGCCGCGCGTGACGGCCACGATTTTGTTGAGGCGGCCCTTGCGGCAGGCGCCTCGGTGATGGTGGTCAGCCGACCGGACGTGGCGGAGGCCCTGGCGTCCCGCACCACGGTGGTGCTGGTGGACGACACCGTGCGGGCCCTGCAGCGGCTCGGGCGCGCGGTGCGGCAGCACTCGGGCGCGCGCGTCGTGACGATCACGGGCAGTGCCGGCAAGACCAGCACGAAGGAAGCCATTGCGGCTCTGCTCGACGGCCACCATGCCGTCGTGAAAAATCAGGGCAACCTGAACAATCACATCGGGCTGCCGCTGTCGCTGCTCGACCTGCGGCACGGGGCCGACATCGCGGTGATGGAACTCGGCATGAATCACGCCGGGGAAATCCGCACGCTGGTCGGCATCGCCGAGCCGGATGTGTGTGTCTGGACGAATGTCGGCGATGCGCACATCGGCAACTTCGGCAGCGCCGACGGCATTGCTGATGCCAAGGCGGAAATCCTGGAAGGCGCGGGTCCGGACACGGTGTTTGTCGCGAATGCGGATGACCCGCGCGTGATGGCGCGCACCGCGGCGTTCCCGGGTCGGGTGATCACATTCGGGGTGTCGGCCGGCGCCGATGTG
Source organism: Vicinamibacterales bacterium (assembly GCA_044238535.1). Taxonomy (GTDB): domain Bacteria; phylum Acidobacteriota; class Vicinamibacteria; order Vicinamibacterales; family UBA2999; genus VFZN01. The sequence continues at coordinate 1,556 of JBIIDF010000218.1, read as the reverse complement.
CGGGCCACCCGCGTCAGCGACCTGGGTGTCCTGGGCACGCGCGCGCTCGTCGAGACGCCAGAAGGCACCTGCACCGTGACGGTGCAGATTCCCGGCCTCGCACAGTTGTCCAACGTGTTGTGCGCGATGGCGGTGGCTTCGGCGTTCGGCGTGCCGCTGGCTGAGTTGCCGGCACGCATCGCCACACTCAGACCCGCGCACCGGAGGGGCGAAGTGCACGGGCTGCCCTCGGGACTCACGGTGGTCGACGACAGCTACAACTCGAGCCCCGCTGCGCTGCGGCGCTCGCTCGAGATGCTGGCGCACAGCGCCTGCACCGGACGACGTGTGGCCGTTCTGGGCGAGATGCTCGAGCTGGGCACACTGTCAGCGTCCCTGCATGCCGATTGCGGTCGGGCCGCTGCGGCGGTGGGGCTCGGACTGCTGGTCACCGTCGGGTCGGCCCCGGCCCGGGCTCTGGGCGATGCGGCTGTCGCCGCCGGGTTGCCTGCGTCGGCATGGACGCACGCCGAGACCAGTGCCGATGCGGCAGCGCGCATGGCCTCACTGGTGCGACCGGGGGACCTCGTGCTGGTAAAGGGGTCGCGCGGCACGCGCACCGACCTGGTCGTCGATCGCCTGCTGGAGACGGGAGCCTAACGGTGCTATATCACCTCCTCCTTCCGCTCGTGCCATCGCTGCCGTTTCTCAATGTGGCACGCTACATCACATTCCGGACCGCGGCAGCCAGCCTGACCGCGCTGGCCATCAGCCTGCTGATGGGCCCCTGGCTGATCCGGCGCCTGCGCAGCTTCCAGATTGGACAGGTCATCCGACAGGAAGGTCCGCAGTCACATCAGTCCAAGGCCGGCACGCCGACGATGGGCGGCCTGCTGATTCTGGCCGCGGCGCTCGGCCCGACGCTGCTCTGGGCCGACCTGACCAACCTGTCGGTGTGGCTCGCCGTGCTGACGACGGCGGCCTTCGGGGGGATTGGGTTCCTCGACGACTATCTGAAAATCACGCGGCGCTCGTCGGGCGGCCTCGCGCCCCGCTACAAGATGGGCCTGCAGATCGCCACCGGGCTGGTGGTGAGCCTGGTACTGATGTGGATGTCGACGCAGGACCTCTACAACACCCGCCTCATCTTTCCGTTCTTCAAGCAGTGGATTCCGGACCTCGGCTGGTTCTATGTCCCCTTTGCGATTTTTGTGCTGGTGGCGTGGAGCAACGCGGTCAACCTGACCGATGGTCTCGATGGCCTGGCCATCAGCACGTTCGCGGTGGCGGCGGCCACACTCACGGCGCTGGCGTATGTGACCGGCCACAAGGTGTTTGCCGACTACCTGCTGCTGGTGCGGTTTGCCCCGGCCGCCGAGTTGACTGTGTTCTGCGGCGCACTGGTCGGCGCCAGCCTGGGCTTCCTCTGGTACAACGCGCATCCGGCCGAAATTTTCATGGGGGACGTCGGGTCGCTCGCGCTCGGCGGAGCGCTGGGCATTGTGGCCATCCTGATCAAGCAGGAAATTCTGCTGGTGTTTGTCGGCGGCGTGTTCGTGATGGAGGCCGCGTCGGTC
>JBIIDF010000015.1:0-18527 GCA_044238535.1 Vicinamibacterales bacterium | reverse complement strand
CCTCACCCGCCGCACCGACGAGTTCATCCCCCTTGAAGAGCGCACGGCCATCGCCAACCGCGTGCGTGCCGACCTGTTCCTGTCGATTCACGCGAATGCGAGTCGCAACCCTGCGGCCAATGGCGTCGAGACGTACTTTCTGAGTTTCGCAGCCAATCCTGACGCCGAAGCCGTCGCGGCGCGAGAGAACGCGGCGTCCGATGGCGCCATGCGCCAGTTGCCCGACATGATTCGCGCCATCGCCCTGAACGACAAGCTCGATGAGTCGCGGGAACTGGCAGCGCTCGTGCAGGAATCGATGGTGACGCGCCTCAGACGCCAGCACAAGACCATCCGGAATCTGGGCGTCAAGAAGGCCCCATTCGTGGTGCTGATTGGGGCCCGCATGCCCAGTGTGCTGGCCGAGATCTCGTTTGTGACCAACAAGGCCGAAGCCCAGCGGCTGAAGACCGAGGCCTACAAGCAACGCCTCGCCGAATCGCTGTATGACGCCGTGATGCGCTACCGACGCGCGCTGAAGCAGACGGGGACGCCGGCGGACACCCACAACGATCCGGCCCGCTGACGCGGCCGAGCTAGACCTTGAAGAGGTCGTGCTTGCCGCCGCGGGCCTCGATGATGGATACCGGTCCACGCGACCGCAGCCACACATAGAGGCCCCCGGCCACCACACCGGCGATGGCCGCCGCCACAATGATGAGTCCGGTGAACCCGACCGCACCGATGGCCACGTCGATGGTGCTCATCTTCGGCAGCGGCTGCCCGATGCGCTCGATGATGGTGACCGTCGGATAGCCGGCGTCTGGCGGCAGTGTGGCAGGAGCCTGAAGCATCGCGTCGTCAGTGTAGCAGAGCCCTACGGCAGGGGATGATGCCCCAGCTCGACCAGCGTGCGTACGACAGCGCCAGTCGCCCCTCGCGGCATCCACGGCTTGGCGTCTTCCGCCCAGACCGTACCAGCGATGTCGAGGTGTGCCCAGGGGCCGGTGCCCGCAAACTCCTTCAGGAACAACGCGGCGGTGATAGCGCCACCGGGCCGACCAGCACTGTTGACGATGTCGGCGATGTCGCTCTTCAGGCCATCCTTGTAATCGTCGAACAGGGGCAGCGGCCAGACCTTTTCGCCCCCGCGCGCCGCGGCGGCCCGTATGGCATCGACCCACGGCAGCGGCGTCCCGAAGAGTCCCGTGGTCACCTTCCCCAGCGCCACGATGCATGCGCCGGTCAACGTCGCCACATCGACGAGGTGGGTGGCGCCGAGTTGACGCGCGTACCACAGGGCATCGCCGAGGATGAGGCGTCCTTCCGCGTCGGTGTTGTTGATTTCCACCGTGAGCCCGGCGGCGCTCTTGAGCACATCGCCGGGCTTCAGCGCACGACTGCCCGGCATGTTCTCGGCGGCCGGCACAATGGCCAGCGCGCGCACCGGCGCCTTGAGCAACGCGAGCGTGCGCAGTGCGGCGGTGACGGTGGCGCCGCCACCCATGTCGTCTTTCATGCGGTCCATGCCGTCGGCCGGCTTGAGCGAGATGCCTCCGGTGTCGAAGGTCACGCCCTTGCCGACCAGCCCCAGCACGGGACCGCCGGTCACGCCCTCAGGGGTATACCGGGCGACGAGCATGTGCGGCGGATGCGCACTGCCCTGCCCCACCCCGAGCAGCATGCCCATGCCAAGATCCTTGAGCCGTTGGGGCCCCAGCACTTCCACCGTGATGCCGGGCACGGACGCGAGCGTTCCGGCCGCCTCCATCAACCGCTCGGGCCACAGGTAGTTGCCAGGCTCGTTGATCAGCACACGCGCCGCGTTGGCCGACTCGCCGACGATGCTGCCGCGCCTGAGCGCGGTGTCGGCATCGGGTGCCGACGTCAGGACGGTGATGTCGGTCAGAAACGGCGTGCGCTCGTCGCGGGTCTTGTAGAAGCCCCCGTCGAAGTTTGCGAGCGCGATCCCTTCAGCCAGCAGATCGAGGCGCTGCGCATCATGCAGCGCGCCCAGCGCGGCGTCGACCCAAGCCACACGCGGGGCACGCTGCCTGCGGCAGGCGTGGGCACCCACGGCCGCGAGGCGCCGCACGCGCTCGGCATCGACGTCGCCCGCAGGCCCGGCGCCGACGCACACGACATGCGACACGTGCCAGTCGGCCCGCACGCAGGGAAACACGGCGACATCGCACGCCTTCCCTGTAAACGCCCCGCTCGCCACGGCTGCACGGAGTCCACCGCCTGTGGCGTCACCGTATTGGGCGACGGCTTCGCTCAGGTGGTCCGACGACACCCAGACCACCAGGGCATCGGCCTCGGGCATCGGACCGGACGACACGGAACAGGTCATCTGAGGCACATGAAACGACTGGGACATCGCGGCTGATCCTCTGCTGAATGCGCGGGTGCGTGACGACGACACCCGCTAGAAGCGTCCGACGGGCTGACGCACGAGCAAGGGCGCCCCTGTGGCAGCCCTGACCTCGGCCTCGGTGGTATCGTCCGCGATTTCGCGGAGCACCAGCCCCTCCGGGGTGACATCAATGACGGCCATCTCCGTGACGATGACACTGACGACGTGCTGACCGGTCAGCGGCAGGGTGCATCGGTCAAGAATCTTGGGGGCGCCGTCACGGGTGGTGTGTTCCATCGCGACAATCACCTTGCGGGCCCCGGCGACCAGGTCCATCGCCCCGCCCATGCCCTTGACCATCTTGCCAGGAATCATCCAGTTGGCGAGATTCCCATGACGGTCGACTTCGAGGGCGCCGAGCACCGTGACATCGACGTGCCCGCCGCGAATCATCGCGAACGATTCGGCGCTGCTGAAATACGACGAGCCAGGCAGTTCAGTCACGGTCTCTTTACCGGCGTTGATCAAGTCCGGGTCGACCTGGTCGTCCGTCGGATAGGGTCCGACCCCGAGCATGCCGTTTTCGGAATGCAGGGTGATCTCCACACCAGGCGGCACGAAGTTGGCCACCAGCGTGGGCATCCCGATCCCGAGGTTGACGTAGTCGCCGTCCTTCAGCTCGCGGGCGATGCGCGAGACGATGCGTTCACGCTTATCCACGGCTCACCGTCCGTTTCTCGATGCGCTTTTCGTAGGGACCACCCAGCAGGATGTGCTGGACGTAGATACCCGGCGTGTGGACCGCGTCCGGGTCGATCGCTCCCGGCTCGACCAGATGCTCGACTTCGGCAATCGTCACACGCGCGGCGGTGGCCATCATGGGGCTGAAGTTCCGTGCGGTCTTCCTGAAGACGAGATTGCCTGCGGTGTCGCCCTTCCAGGCCTTGATGAACGCGAAGTCGGCGGTCAGCGGACGCTCGAGCACATAGCGCCGTCCATCGAACTCGCGCACTTCCTTGCCTTCGGCCACCACGGTGCCGACGCCCGTCGGGGTGTAGAACCCTCCGATGCCGGCGCCACCCGCCCTGATGCGCTCCGAGAAGGTGCCCTGAGGCACGAGTTCTACCTCGATTTCGTTGTGCAGGAACTGTCGCTCGAATTCCTTGTTCTCGCCGACGTAGGTGGAAATCATCTTCCGCACCTGCCGGGTCTTCAGGAGGGTGCCGACGCCGAAGTCATCGACACCCGCGTTGTTGCTGATAATGGTCAGGCCCGAGGTGCCGCGCCGACGGAGCGCGGCCAGCAGGGTTTCGGGAATGCCGGCCAGCCCGAAGCCCCCCATCATGACGGTGGCTCCATTGTGCACCAGCTCCACCGCGTCATCGGCACTGTTCAGTAGTTTCTTCATAAGTGTGTCCGGCACCGCTGCGTCAGCGCAGCCCGGGGTGCTTCTGTATTGTGACGCACAGAGCCCCCCTTCGGGATTCCCCGATGGGGTTAGCCTCGCAGCCAGCGAACGTATGTCGCCGCGGCCCCGGCCGGGTCCCCCTCGGTGCCCTGATCGGCGATGACCTGCACCAGCGCACTGCCGACGACGGCGGCATCCGCCATCCGGCCGAAGGCCTGCACATGCTCGGGCGTCGACACCCCGAATCCGAGTGCAAGCGGGAGGTCGGTCACTTCCCGGACCCGCCGTGCCAGCTCGGCGGCCGAATCACTGACCTCCGCGCGGGCGCCGGTCACGCCCAGTCGCGAAATCCCGTAGAGGAATCCGCGCCCGAGCTGCGCCGCCTTCCGCATGCGCTCCGTGGACGTTGTCGGGCTCAGCAGGAAAATCATGTCGATGTCAGCCGCGGTCAGGGCCTGATGCCATTCGCTGCCCTCTTCCGGGGGCACATCGAGCGTCAGCACACCATCGACCCCGGCCTGGGACGCCCTGGTGGTGAACTGCGCGAGGCCCATCCGCACGATGGGGTTGGCGTACGAGAACAACACGATCGGAGCCGACACGTCTGCGCGGATGGACGCGACCATCTGCAGCACGCCGTCCAGTGTGGTGCCCGATGCGAGGGCGCGCTCGGTAGCGCGCTGAATGACCGGCCCATCGGCCAGCGGGTCGGAAAACGGTACGCCCACCTCGAGGACGTCGACGCCGTCGGCGTCGAGCGCCCTCAGGATGCTGGCCGTGTGCGCGAGCGACGGGTCGCCTGCCGTCACGTACGTCACCAGGCCCGGTCGCCGGTCGGCACGCAGCCGGGTAAAGCGTTCACTGATGCGCGACATGTCGGCCCTCCGGCAGCAGCGCCGCCACACTCTGCACGTCCTTGTCACCGCGTCCCGACAGATTGACGAGCACGGTTGTCCCCGGCGCCAGCCCGTGGGCGCCCTTCAGCAGATAGGCGAAGGCGTGCGCCGACTCGAGCGCGGGGATGATGCCCTCGGTCCGCGCCAGCGTTTGAAAAGCCTCGAGAGCATCGCTGTCGCCTGCATATTCGTAGCGGGCGCGGCCACGGGCATGGAGCGCCGCGTGCTCGGGCCCGATGGCCGCATAGTCGAGTCCGGCCGAGACCGAGTGCGTGGCCTCGACGTTGCCGTGCGCATCCTGCAGCACCCAGGTGCGGGTGCCCTGCAGGATGCCCGCGGCACCGCCGGCGAAGCGCGCCGCATGGCGTCCTGCCGCGATGGCTTCGCCGCCGGCCTCCACCCCGATGAGTGCGACCGCCGCGTCATCGATGAACGCATCGAAGATACCCATGGCATTGCTGCCACCGCCGACACACGCCACCACCACATCCGGCAGCTGGCCCGTCTGGTCGAGGCACTGCTGTCGGGCCTCGCGCCCGATGACACTCTGGAACTCACGCACCATCAGCGGATACGGATGCGGTCCGAGCGCGGAGCCGAGCAGATAGTGTGTGTCGTGCGGCCGCGCAACCCAGTCGCGCATCGCTTCGTTGATCGCATCCTTCAGCGTGCAGCTGCCCGAGTCGACGCCCACCACCGACGCACCCAGCAGCCGCATCCGGAACACATTGAGTGCCTGCCGGCGCATGTCTTCGGTGCCCATGTACACGATGCACTCGAGCCCCAGCAGCGCGCAGGCGGTAGCCGACGCCACCCCGTGCTGACCGGCGCCGGTCTCGGCCACGATGCGACGCTTCCCCATCCGCACGGCCAGCAGGGCCTGCCCCAGAGCGTTGTTGATCTTGTGCGCCCCGGTGTGGGTCAGGTCCTCGCGCTTGAGCAACACGCGCAGATGGCCACATGCCTCGCCAAACCGACGTGCGTCCCACAACGGCGTCGGCCGCCCCACGTAGTGACGGAACAGCCGGTCCAGTTCCGCCGAGAACGCCGGGTCGCGCCGCGCCTCGAAATACTCGGCCTCGAGGGCCTCGATCGGCGCGACCAGCGTCTCGGGCACGAACCGTCCGCCGTATTCCCCGAAGTAACCCCGGGCGTCAGGGTCACGCCGCCCAAACCACACCGCACTCATGCTTGCTGCCTTGCTGCGGCCACAAAGGCCGCGATGCGCGCCGCGCTCTTGATGCCCGGCGCTTCTTCCACTCCTGACGACACATCCACGGCCCACGGTCGCACGACCTGCACCGCCTCGCCCACGGTCTCGGGCGTCAGCCCTCCGGCCAACACAATGGCGCGTGTCTTCGCCAGTGCTGCGGCCTGCACCCAGTCGGCGCTGCGGCCCGTGCCTCCATGCCTGACCGGATCATGCGCGTCCACCAGCACGGCGGCCTCACCCCCATCGTCCGGCGTCCACGCGTGCCGCTCGGCATGCCAGCTGATGGCGCGCAGCAGGTGTCCGCCGTCCGGCCACACCGGGACCGTGCCGTGCACCTGCACCCAGTGACATCCGGCCTCCCAGAGGCGCCGCACGTCGTCTGTTGTTGGACTGACGGTCACGGCTACCGCCGTGACAAACGGCGGCACGCGCCGCAGCAATGACGACAGCGCGTCCACGCTGACCGCCCGCGGACTGCGGGGCCAGACGACAAACCCGAGGGCATCAACGCCTGCCGTTAACGCCGCCTCGACGTCGCACATCCGTGTCAGGCCACACACCTTAACGCGCACCGGTGTCCGCCTCTCGAAGGAAATCCCTCAGCGCCGCACCGGGATCGGGCGTGGTCATGAACCGCTCGCCCATCAGAAACGCCCGGTATCCCAATGCCCGCAGACGATGGACTTCGGTCGGATGACGCAGTCCGCTTTCACTGACCGTGGTCACCCCGGCTGGAAGCCACGCGGCGACGCGAGCCGACAGTTCGATGTCGACCTCCAGCGTGCGGAGATTGCGATTGTTGACACCAATCAGCGTGGCCCCGGTATCGAGGGCGCGCCGCACTTCGTCCTCGGAGTGCGTTTCGACCAGCACGGCCAGGCCCAGGGCCTCCGCCTGCTCCCGAAGCTGTCTGAGCGACGCATCGTCGAGCGCGGCCACGATGAGCAGCACGGCGTCGGCGCCGTGGGCGACGGCCTCGTGCATCTGGTAGGCGTCGACGATGAAATCCTTGCGGAGGAGCGGCGTGTTGACCACGTCCCGCACTGCGCGCAGATGCTGGAGGTGACCGTCAAAGAATCCCGGCTCGGTCAGCACGGAAATCGCGGCCGCGCCTGCCTCGGCGTAGCCGCGCGCAATGGCCACCGGGTCGTAGGCCGCTCGCAGGACCCCGCGAGACGGCGACTGCCGCTTGCATTCGGCGATGATGGGCAGCGGAGTCTCCGTGGTCAGCGCCCCGAGAAACGCACGTCCCCGCGGCTGCCATCCGGCCCCGGCGAGACGCAGCTGGTCCTCAGAGACCGCACGCCGTGCCTCGTGTATTCGCGTGCGTGTCGCCGCGACGATGGCGGCCAATACATCCGGCGGTGCGGCCCCGGTCACGCGAGTCCTCCGTGCGAACCTTCGGCGACTCGCGTCAGCAGTCGCCCGGCGGCGCCAGAGTCGATGGCGTCAGCGGCCCTCCCGATGCCGTCACGGACCGTCGATGCGGAACCGCTGAGCATGAGGGCAGCGCCGGCATTCAGGAGCACCACGTCCCGCACGGGGCCTCGGGCTCCCTCCAACAGTGCGCGGATCACCGCAGCGTTTTCCGCCGCATCTCCCCCCCGCAGCGCCTCGATGGGCGACACCGGAAGTCCGAAGTCACCAGGATGCACGTAGAACGACCGGACGCTGCCCTGGAGGACTTCCGACACCTTCGAATGCCCTGACGTCGACAGTTCGTCGAGACCGTCCGCGCTGTGCACCACCCAGGCCCGCGTGGAGCCCAGCGCGAGCAGGGTCCGCGCCATGACCTCCGTCAACTCCGCCTGCGGGACGCCGACGATCTGACGTGAGGGCCGCGCCGGATTGGTCAGCGGTCCCAGCAAGTTGAAGGCCGTCCGCACCCCGAGGTCGCGCCGCGTCGGACCCGCGTGGCGCATGGCCGGGTGAAACGTGGGGGCGAACAGGAACGTGAAGCCCTCCGCATCGAGCAGGCGCCCGGCGGTGTCGGGGGCCATGGCCACCTGCACGCCCAGCGCTTCCAGCACGTCTGCACTGCCGCAGCGGCTCGACACCGAACGATTGCCGTGTTTGGCCACAGGGACGCCCGCCGCCGCGACGACGAGGGCCGCGGCCGTTGAAATGTTGACCGTCCCTGCACCGTCGCCTCCGGTGCCACAGGTGTCGAACACCTCACCGCTGCGCCGTTCGAGCGGCGTGGCGTGTGCCCGCATGGTCGTCGCCAACCCGACCAGTTCGGCCGGGCGCTCCCCTTTCATGGCCAGGGCGATCAGCAATCCGGCAATCTGCGCCGGCGGGATTGCGCCGGACATGATGGCCTCCATGGCGCCGGCCGCCTGGAGGGTCGACAGGTCACCGTGCCGGCGCAGCTGCTCAATCAGCTGGGGAATCATGCCCGCTCCTCGAGAAAATTCTGCAGCAGCTGACGCCCATCGGGCGTCAGGACCGACTCGGGATGGAACTGTACGCCGAAGATGGGACGCGTGCGGTGGCGTACGCCCATGACGAGGGCATCGCCCCGGGTACGTGCCGTAATCGCCAGGTCCGCCGGCATCGACTCGGCCTCGACCATGAGCGAGTGATAGCGGCCGACCTGCGCATCGACAGGCCAGCCTCGGAAAATTGACTGTCCGTCATGGGTGATCACCGAGGTCTTGCCGTGTATCGGCATCGGGGCGCGAACGACGCGCCCGCCGAACGCCAGGCCGATGGCCTGGTGCCCCAGACAGACGCCGAGCACAGGAATCTGCGGCGACACCGACGTGAGAATCTCGAGCATCGCACCGGCATCCTCCGGGCGTCCGGGTCCCGGCGACATCACGACGTGCGAAGGGGCCAGCGCGGTGACATCGGCGGGCGTGATGTCGTTGTTCCGGCGCACGTGCACGTCGACCCCGAGCATGCCGAGGTACTGCACCAGGTTGTAGGTAAACGAATCGAAGTTGTCGATGACCAGAACCATGGCAGTGTCCTTCAGAGTCCGGCCTGCGCCAGCTCAAGGGCGCGCATCATCGCGCGGGCCTTGTCGCGGGTTTCCTGATACTCGGCCGTGGGATCGGAATCGGCGACGATGCCCGCACCCGCCTGCACACGGGCGCGACGTCCATCCATGAGCACGGTGCGGATGGCAATACAGAAATCAAGATTGCCGGCAAAGTCGAGGTAGCCAATCGCGCCGGCATAGAGACCGCGTCGATCAGGTTCAAGGTCGGCGATGATCTGCATCGCCCGCACCTTGGGCGCGCCCGAGACGGTCCCCGCGGGAAAGCACGCCATCAGCGCATCAAGTCGATCGCGGTCATCAGCCAGGGTGCCATTCACCACAGACACCAGGTGCATCACATGCGAATAGCGTTCGAGGGCCATGTAGGTGGCCACGTCCACCGTCCCGTACGTCGAGACGCGCCCAAGATCGTTGCGCCCCAAATCGACGAGCATCACATGCTCTGATATTTCCTTCTCGCTCGCCCGCAGCTCGTCGGCCAGTCGCTGGTCGTCCTGCTCGGTGGCGCCTCGCGGCCGTGTACCCGCGATGGGATGGGTCACCGCTTTCCGCCCTTCGACCCGCACCAGCATTTCGGGCGACGCCCCGACGATGGTCCGGCTGCCCATGCGGATGTAGAACATGTAGGGAGAAGGATTGACGTGCCGGAGGGCGCGATACACCGTGAAGGCATCGGCGTCGACGTCGGCTTCGAACCGCTGCGAGAGCACCACCTGATAGATGTCACCGGCGGCGATGTGTTCCTTGGCGGTGCGCACCATGTCCTCGAAGCGCTCACGCGTCAGATTCGACTGAAACGTAACGGGGGGATGCGCGACGGGTGTGGGCACGGCCAGCGCGCGCTCGAGTTCGGCCTGCAGGAACCCGATGCGCGTGCAGGCAAAGTCATACAGCGCCTGCAGGTCATCGTGTCCGGAGATGCGGGCATTGGCGATGATGAGAATGCGGTGCTGGACGTGATCGAACGCGAGCACCGTATCAAACAGCATGAACCCGGCCTGTTCCCCGGGGTCATCGGTCGCCGGGGTGGGGGGTAACGCCGGCTCGAACCACTGCGCCGTGTCATACCCGAAGTAGCCCACCGCTCCGCCGGTGAAGCGCGGCAACCCGGGCACATACGGCGCCTGAAACTGGTTCATGATGCGCCGGAGCGTCTCGATGAACGGTCCCGGCACGACGGTGGTGACGCCCGCATCTTCGATGGTGGTGCGGTCGTGGTGTCCCCGCAGCAGCAGGAAGGGATCTTTGCCGAGGAACGAATACCGGCCGACGTGCTCTCCGCCCTCGACACTCTCGAGCAGAAACGCGTAGTCGGAGTGCTCGGCGATGCGCAGGAAGGCCGAGACTGGCGTCAGCAGGTCGGCCATGATTTCCTTGCACACCGGCACGAACGTGCCGTGCTGTGCCAGGGCCACAAACTCTTCGTAGGTCGTCAGTGTCATGACTGTCTGCTTTCATCGCGTGCCGCGTCGGCCGCGGTCCGCATCACCCCCGCCGGCGGATCCTCGAGCGTCCAGAGGCGGCACTGAGTCTCGGCCTGTGCCACCAGCATGTCGAGCCCGCCGATCGTCTGGCAGCCGGCCGTGGCGGCATCCCGCATCAACTGGGTCTCGTCGGGGTTGTAGACGAGGTCGTACACCAGCCCCACACCGTCGAGCCACGCGGCCGGCACCGGCGAGCGGTGCACGTCAGGCGTGGTGCCCACGGGCGTCGCATGCACCAGCACATCGCAGGCCATCTCCGTTCGATGGATCGCCACGGTGCCGGCCACCATCGATGCCAGGCGCTGCGCCGCGTCGGCACGCCGCGCGTGAATGGCGACCTTCGCGCCCGAACGCCGCAGCGCCACGGCCACGGCTCGTGCGGCGCCGCCAGCCCCGACTACCACCGCGCGACATCCGTCCAGCGACACACGCGATGCCAGCGGACGCAGGAAGCCTTCCACGTCGGAGTTGGCGCCGTGCCACCCGGTCGGGGTCTGCACGAGCGTGTTGACGGCCCCGGTGGCCTCGGCCCATGCGTCACGGGTCACACACGCCTGCCACGCATCACCTTTGAAGGGGGCCGTGACGCTCGCACCGCGCAGGCCGAAGGCCGATGCGACCTCGAGCACCTCCGCGAAGGCGGGACCAGTGAGGGGCACGTAGACGGCGTCACGCCCGAGCGCTGCGAAGGCGGCGTTGTGCATGGCGGGCGACCACGAGTGCCGTACCGGCCGTCCGATCACGCCGTAAACTTCGGTCGCCGGCGACAGTTGCGCGACCCGGTACCGGTCGCGCATGACACGGGCGGTCAACTGACCGGGGGCCACGGCCTGGTCATCCGACGCGTAGGTCCACCGGGAATGGAAGCGTGCGTAAAGCACCCGCGAGATGACGCCGATGTCCCCCATGCCGAGGACGACGGCACGCCCCTCGTGGGCCCGTCCGATGTCTCGCAGCGCCAGCAGCTGTGTAGGGCGGTCGGGGGTCACCGCCAGCTTGATGGTGCCCGCGCCCGTCGCAGCCATGGCGCCGGCCATCGCCAGCGCATCGGGGGGCATGCCCTCGAAGTCGTGGTGCGACAGCACGACTCGCGCGCGGTCTGCAGGCGCGCACCAGTCGAGGGGACCGGTATCGAACTCGACATCGACCGCCTCAGCCCCGAGCGCCAGCGCCTGCTGCAGCAGCGCACGGCGGTCGGCTTCGTCGCCGTCGTACCATCCGCCCTGGCGCCGGGGACGGCAGGTGACCAGTACCGGACCGCGTCGGCCCTCCAGCGCGCCGGCCACATTGGGCCGGTCGACCGCATCCAGACGCAGCTCGGTAAACGTCCCCGCCGGCCAGGCGTCACGCCGGGCGCGCAGGGCCTCCATGGTGGGAGCAGCGATGGTGATGCAGAGTCCGTGCATGAACGCTCAGAAACGAAAAACGCCTCTTCAACCGGGGGATGAAGAGGCGCAGAACCGTGGTGTGCCAGTGGTCGAATCGGGTCGACGGTCAGGCGGCCTCTCTGTCGGGGCACCACCACCACCATCCACGCACAATACGACGGGCCCGGTGCATCCGGGTCGCGGCGGCGTGCGAAGGAACGGGAGCGCTGACAACCATGTGAACGAGGTGGAGCCTACCACATCGCGTAGTATGGGAACAACCGTTCGCCATGCGCCCACGCCGCCCGATCCTGCCCATCGCCGCCACGGCCGTCATGCTCGCCGTCGTCACACTCGGCCTGGTGCCGCAGGCCCAGACGCGCTTCATGCCCGTGTCGGAGATTCGCCCGGGCATGGTCGCCACCGGGCGCACCGTGTTCGCCGGCACCGCGCTCGAAGAATTTCGCGCGGAGATTCTCGGGGTGCTCCGGAATGTGCTGGCCCCTGGCCGCGACCTGATCCTGGCGCGCCTCGAAGGCGGGCCGCTCGCCCGGACCGGCGTCATTGCGGGCATGAGCGGCAGTCCGCTCACCATCGACGGGCGTCTCATCGGCGCGGTCTCGTATTCGCTCGGGCAGTTTGCCACCGAGCCCATCGCCGGCATCACCCCCATCGCCGAAATGACCGACGCCACGCAGACAGGGGCTGTCGCGCCGCGCCTCGCGCCGGTGGCGCTCGCCTGGCCGCATCAGCAGGAGGCACTCGCCGCTGCATGGTCGCAGGCCCTCATGGCCGGACGTCCGCGTGCCGTGCAGGCCACCGTGCCGTCGGTCGGGACCGCCCTGCTCCGTCCCGTGGCGCTACCGCTGTCGGCGGCAGGCTTCGATGCCTCGGTGCTGTCCTCGCTGTCGTCCGTGTTTGACGCCGCTGGCCTCCTGCCGTTGGCTGCCCAGCCCGCCAGCGCCAGTGCCGAGGCGCCCTCGCAGCTTGAAGCGGGTGGCGCGATTGGCGTGTCGCTGATGTCCGGCGACTTCGAAATGGGCGCCACCGGCACCGTCACTCACATCGACGGTCCCCGGGTCTATGCCTTCGGGCATCCGATGTACAACCTCGGCCCGACGCGCTTTCCCATGACCACCGCCTACGTCCACGTGGTGCTGCCGAGCCTGATGCAGTCGAGCAAACTGGCGAGTTTCGGCAAGGTGGTCGGCACCCTCGTGCAGGACCGATCGACGGCCGTCGCCGGCGAGATTGGGGCGGCGCCTTCTCTCATTCCCATGACCGTCCAGTTGAAGTCAGGACGACTTGGTGACCGCACGTTTTCGTTCCAGCTGGTGCGCGATACCACCTTTACCCCGCTGCTGGCCTACCTGGCCGTGGCCAACGTGCTGACCTCCTACGAGCGCGCGAACGGCCCGGCCTCGTTCCGCGTCACCGGGACCGCCGACGTGGTCGGCGCAGGCACGCTCGCCTTCGATGACACGTTTGTGGGTGACCAGGCCATCGGACCCGCCGCGCTGTATGTCGCCGGTCCGCTCACCCAGCTCACACGGAATGCCTCGGCCCCGGTCGACCTCTCGGCGATCCGTCTGACCGTCACCGCCGCCGAACAGACACGGCATGCGCGGATCGAGCGGATCTGGCTCGACACGCCGCGCCCACGCGCGGGTCAGCGCACCACCCTGCTCGTGGCCCTGAAAACTCCGACCGGCGAAGAGCGCCTCGAACGCATTCCGCTCACGCTTCCTGCCGAGGTCACCGGCCCGGTCACGCTGCTCGTGGCCGATGCGGCCCGTGCGGCGGCCGACGACCGCCGCACCCGCCCGTCTGCCGACTGGCAACCGGCGGCCGAACTGGTGCGCCAGTTCAACCGCCTGCCGGCGGGCCACCGGCTCTACGTGCGCCTGCAGCAGACGCGCCCCGGAGCCGTGGTCAGCGGCGAACTCATGCCCGCCTTACCCCCGTCTGTGTCGTCGGTGCTGAACGCGGGCGATGACGAAGGGCGGATTACACCGCTGCCATTCGCGATCCGCGCGACATGGGAGCACTCTGTGGGGCTGGCGGTGTCCGGCGCCCGCCAGTTGTCCCTCACCGTCGAGCATCCCTAGCCCATGCGCGTACGCGTTGCCTCCGTTGTTCTCGGTCTGCTTGTCCTGTCGGGCGTCGGTCTCGCGCTGCACGCCGCGCCGTCATTCTGGATCACCGCCACACAGGCCGAGTTCCTGAAGGGCCGCGTCGAACAGGTCGCCGTCGATGCGTTCGGGCGCGCGACCCTCGGCCCATCGCTGTCGACGCTGGCCGACCCCGCGACCGCGGTCGTGTGGAGCCTCGCGACCGATGCGAACGGGTCGGTGTATGTCGGTACCGGACACGACGGACGCGTGTTCAGACTGGCAGCCGACGGCACGCCGACGCTGTTTTTCGACAGCACCGAACCCGAAGTGCACGCCATGACCGCTGCGCCAGGGGGTGGCCTGTTCGTCGCCACGTCACCAGAGGGGCGCGTGTATCGGGTCTCGCCGACCGGCGAGGCCACGACCTATTTCGATCCCGAGGAACGCTACATCTGGGCGCTGGCGACGGACAGCGCCGGTCGCCTCTATGCGGCGACCGGCGACCGCGGTGCCGTGTATCGCGTCACGGCCGCCGGTCAGGGCGAGGCGCTCTTCACGCCCAAGGCGGAGCATGTCATGGGGCTGCTGCTGCGTGCCGACGGTACCCTGCTCGCGACCACGGCTAGCCCCGGTCGGCTGTTCTCGGTCGGTAACGACGGCCGCTCGTTCCTCATGCTCGATTCCGGCTTTTCAGAGGTGCGGCACCCGGTGGTCGACCGCGCCGGACAGGTCTTCGTCGCCGCACTGAACGCCACTCCCGGGACAGCCGCGCCGACCGCAGCGGACCCCGCACCCGCGGTGACCGCCGCACCTCCCACTCCGGGCGTCTCGGTGGACGTGGTATCCGTGACCATCGCGGGCGCGTCAGCCGCCAGCCCCGCGATGTCGGCGCCCTCCCCCGCGCCCAGCGGGGCCGGCGCCATCTTCCGCATCAGCCCCGACGGGCTCTGGGACCGCCTGTGGTCGTCCGCCGAGGCGTCTCCGCTGATGCTGGCCATCGACGAGACGCGCGGACTGCTCGTCGCGACCTCTCACGAGGGGCAGCTGCTGTCGATTGACCGCGACACCGCCGTCGCCACGGTGCTGGGCCAGTTGCCATCCGCGCAGGGCACCGCCGCACTGGTGCAGCCGACCCGCGTGCTGATGGCCACCGCCAATCCCGGACGGGTGTCGGCCCTGACCTCCGCCCGCGCCCTCACCGGACAGGTCGCATCGAAGATTTACGACGCCGGCGACCTTGCCACCTGGGGGGCCATCAGCTGGCGCGCCGTGACGCCCGGCGGCACCACGGTGAGCCTCAGGACGCGCAGCGGCAACACCAGTGCGCCTGACGACACCTGGAGTGCCTGGTCTGCCCCGTACGGGTCCGCCGACGGCACCGCCGTCAGCAGTCCCCCGGCACGCTTCCTCCAGTGGCGCGCCGACCTCACGGGAACGGCCGCGGCGAGCCCCACGCTCACGTCGGTGACCGTGGCCTCCCGCGGACGGAATCAGCGCCCGCACGTCGAGACCATCACGGTACATCCGCCTGGCGTCGTCTTCCAGAAGCCCTATTCCACGGGCGAGACCGAAATCGCGGGCTTTCCCGAAGCACCGCATGAACGTCGGCTTGCGGGCCCCGGAGCCACGACGGGCTCGACGCCTGGCGTGGGAAAGCGCGTCCTCCAGGCTGGCCTGCAAACCTTCCAGTGGAAGGCTGACGACCCGGACGGCGATGTGCTGCATTACGACGTCTGGATTCGGCGCGAAGGCGACACGCGCTGGCACGCCATCGGGCGCGACCTGAGCGAGGCCCTCCTGGTGTGGGATACCACCACGGTTCCTGGTGGGCGCTACGTGGCGAGGGTGGACGCACGCGATACGGCCTCGCATACCGCCGACCGTGCGCTTACCGGCACCCTCGAAAGTACGCTCGTGCCGGTGGATCATGCCGCACCGTCTGTGCGCGTGGTCTCCGCCATCCGCCGCGGCACTGCGGTCGTCGTCACCCTGGATGTCACGGACGCCGACTCGATCGTCGCCGCCGTTGACCTCAGCATCGACGGCACGCGGTGGCGGCCGGTCGCGGCCGCCGACACGCTCTTCGACACACGCACCGAGCGCGTGGTGATTGAGGTCGCCGAAGCCGGGCAGGCGCAGCAGATGATGATTCGGGCGACCGATCAGGTGGGCAACGCCGCCGCAGTCGCGGTGCCCTTGCCGCCTGCGGGCTCGCCCCCGCCGCAGTAAGCGCGGGTCAGTGAGAAGGGCCGGCCGCGCTGAGAGTGTCCGCAGGCATCGCGCCGGTCACCGTGGTGTGCGCCAGCACCCACACCATGCTCACTGCCACAGGGGTGCCTTTGGCGGCGGTGGCGGGCCGGAACTCCGTGTGCGCCGCCGCTTCCAGCACCGCTGACAGCGTCTGGTCCGCGAAGCGGCCCACCGGTTGGCCCGCGCCATTGATGACCGACAGGTGCCGCACGCGCCCTTCACGGGTCACGACGGCCGAGAGGGCCACGGTGGCGTCCTGTCCGGGCAACTGTGCCACCGGCAGGAACGCGGACAAGTCGGGCTTCGACTCCGGAGCCCGCATCCACTCGTCCAGCCGCACGGGATTGTCATTCGAGCCAGGATTGGCCAGGACGTCGATCAGCGCCGCCAGCGAACCCGGCTCCCACTGCTGCGTCAGTCGCAGCGTCAATGCCCCGGCCAGGAGGCAGACCAGCAGCGCCAGCGTGGCGCCCGTCACCGCCCAGCGGAGCGGAGGCGCCTGGACGCCATCCTGAATGAAGGTCGACCAGGCCTGATCGCGCTCGACCATCCGACGAACCGCCACATGGGACGGCAGCGACTGCCGCTGCTCGGGCGACAGCTGTCCGCGCGCCCGCAGCGTCACCTGCAGCAGCGCGCCAATGGTGCGCTGCGCCTCGACCTGCCGGCGGCACGTCGCACAGGCATCGAGGTGGCGCCTCACGCGAACACGCGCGCGCGGGTCGAGTTCCCCGTCGGCAAATGCCTCAAGCAGCGGCGCCATCGCGCGGCAGCCCGACGGGCTCACGACCGCACCTCCCCGAGACGGGCACGCAGTGTCTGCCGCGCCCGCGTCAGGCGCGACTTGACGGTGCCGATGGCAATGTCGAGGGCTTGCGCGATCTCGTCGTAGGCCAGGCCTTCGACCTCGCGCAGAATGAGGACCGTCCGCTGGTCGAACGGCAGTGCATCAAGCGCCAGCGTCAGTTGCTCGGCCAGTTGTTTGCTCGCCAGAATGCGGTGCGGCGATGACGCATCACTCGGTTCGGTGGGCTCGCCGTGCACTTCCACGTGGGCATCGAGCGACACCTGCGCCATGCGGTTCCGCCGGCTCCAGAACCGACGGCGGTTGCTCGCCTGATTGATGGTGATGCGATAGATCCACGTCTTCAGGGACGCATCGGCCCGGAAGCGATCGAGTGTGCGGAAGACCCGCAGAAACACTTCCTGGGAGAGGTCGTACGCTTCCTCGCGGTTGCCCAGCAGGTGGCAGCCGAGCTGGAACACCATGGCCTGATGCTCGGCGACGAGGGTTTCGCACGCGGCCTGCTCGCCGGTCCGGCAGCGCGCGATGAGCGCGGCCTCCGAGGTCTCGAGTTGCGACCAGTCAAGGGTGGAGAGTGGTTCCATGGTGCACCGACGACTGGCGGCAGTGTAACAAGGAACCTCCGACCACGCGCCACGAATCGTCCGCGCACTGGTAGCATGGGCGCATGCGCCGCGTCGCCACGCCCCTGCTGGTGGGGCTCAGTCTCGTGCTCGCCCTCGCGGTGGCCTACAGCACCGTCACCGCCGATCGCGCGTTTGTGCGCCTCGTGGCGGCCGGAGATGATGCCGCGCAGCGCGGGGATTCAGCCGAAGCCCTCGAGGCCTACAGCGGGGCCCTGGCCCTGCTGCCCGACGCGGTGGCCCCCTACCTGAAGCGTGCCCGGCTGTATCAGTCCACGGGACAGGCAGACCTGGCGCTGCGCGACCTCCACCGCGCCACCGCGCTCGACCCGCTGTCACCCCGCCCGGTGGAATGGCTCGGCGACTGGCACCTCACCAATGACCGACCCGCCCGCGCCGTGGACTACTACCGCAAGGCGGTCACCCTCGAAGACCGCAACGAGCGCCTGTATCTCAAGCTGGCCACGGCCCATCTGCAGGCGGATCAGGCGGACGACGCCCTGGTCGCGGTGGAGCGGGCGCTGTCCGTGCAGCCCACGTCGGCCGAGGCGCGCTACGTCAAGACACTGGTGCTGCTGGCACGCGGCCAGGACCGCGAGGCACTGGCCGCCCTCGAGGATTTGGTGAGTGTGCAGCCCGGACATACCCCCACCCGCGAGGCGCTGGCAGCCGTGTCTGAATCGCTCGGCGACTTCCGCCGCGCGGTGGACGAATTGTCGGCCCTGAGTGTGCTCGAGCCCGACCGACCGGCGCGCGCCGTGGCCGTGGCGCTCGCGATGACGCGGGTCGGGCGCGAATCAGATGCCCTTGATGTGCTCGAACGCGCACACGAGCGGTTTCCCACCGATGCGGATGTGCTCACGACGCTCGGTCACGCCTGGCTGGTCCACGCCGAACGCACCGCCGACCGGAACGCCCTGAAACGGGCCTCGGTCCTGCTGGCCCGCGCCACGACGCAGCCCTCGCCGTCGAGCGTCGCGTTGAGCGACTGGGGGCGTATTCGTCAGCTGGAAGGGGACCTCGAC
>JBIIDF010000014.1:0-18575 GCA_044238535.1 Vicinamibacterales bacterium | reverse complement strand
TGTGGCGCGCGTCCTCCAGCGCCAGCAGCAGCCCTTCGCGGCCACGCACCACGCTGTCGAGGGTGGCTTCCACACCGGCCAGCCCCTGGTTGTCGAGTCCGGTGTACCCGAGCACGTGGGCGGCCAGTTCCCGATGCGGATAGACCCGCCGCGTCTCCTTCGTGAAGCCGATGCCGGGCAGCGCGAGGGCCGCCACCTGCTGCGCCTCGGTCGGACTCACACGGCGGCGTACGTACACAAAATCACGCTTCTGGCGCAGGCGGGCGTCCAGTTCGTCCTGACCGCGACGGTCACAGCCTTTCAGCGCCCGACAGAGCGCCTGGGCCGCCAGCGCCGGATCGCCCACACGGTTCGGCACCGCATAAATGCTGTCGACATCGACACTGGAAGCCAGCACTCGGCCGGTACGGTCCGCAATGTCCCCACGGTTGGCCGGCGTCTGCACCGTGCGCCGTCCCTGCGCAATCACGCGCGCCTGCAGTGCGTCGTAACTGACCACCTGCAGAAACACCAGCCGACCCACGATGACCGCGGCCCAGCACACCAGCGCGCCAGCCATGATCAGCAGCCGCGCGCGCTGCGCGGCGCGGGTCGGCGGTGTGGCGATGGGCGGTGCAGCCATGGCGAACGTGAGCGGGGTCGACAGGTCAGCGCACAGCGACGACGGACGGTGCCGGCACCTGGGCCGGGGTGACGATTTCAATCACGAGCGTCTGACCGGGGCCGGGGGCCATCATGTCGAGCTGGCTGGTGGCGATGCGTTCAATGCGCTGCGGCGACTGCAACGCCGCCAGTTCTGCCCGCAGATGACGGGCGGTCTCGGCCTCACGCGCCCGCGCATCCTGGAGGGTGTTGAAGTCGTAGCCCAGCTGAATCATTTCGAAGCGCTGCCGCGCCGAGAACACCAGGACGACCGCCAGCAGCACGGCGAGTCCCAGCCAGCTCCAGCGCTCGCGCCGCCAGGCCGTGTCGACCTCGCGCACGATGGGATTGTTCCGGACGTCACGATGAATCTCGAACCCGACCGCCTGATCGTTGTTCATGGTCACGCCTCTACCCGTTCGACAATGCGCAGCTTGGCGCTGCGCGCCCGGGGATTGACCGCCACCTCGGCGTCCCCCGCCTCCACCGGCCGCCGCGTCAGGACGCGGACCGCTGGCGTGTCGCCCTGCGCCAGCGCCCGGAACGCGTGCTTGACCATCCGGTCTTCCAGCGAGTGGAAGCTGATGATGGCCAGCCGTCCACCCGTGCGTCCCGCCTCGTCCGGTGTCTGCAGCCGCGGCCACACACGCCCGATCACCTGCCCGAGCGCACCCAGCTCGTCATTCAGCCAGATGCGCAGCGCCTGAAACGTGCGCGTGGACGGATCGATCCGTTGCCACGGCCCCCCCACGGCACGTCGCACCACGGCCGCCAGCTGCCCGGTCGTCTCGAGCGCGCCCTGACGCCTCGCGGCGACGATCGCCCGCGCCACCCGCCGCGATTTCCGCTCCTCGCCGTAGCGGTAGATCACGTCGGCCAGCGCCTGCTCCTCCACCTCATCCAGCCGCTCGGCCAGCGTCGGCCCCTGCGACTGATCCATCCGCATGTCGAGCGGCTCGTCCCGACGGAAGCTGAACCCGCGGCCCTCCTCGTCGAGCTGCATCGACGACACGCCCAAATCAAGCAGCACGCCGGCGACAGACGCCACGCCCTGCGCGTCGAGCACCGACGGCAGGTCGCGGTAGTCGGCGTGCACCAGCACAACCCGGTCCCCGAAGCGCGCCAGCGTCTCGCGTGCCAGCGCCAGGGCCCGCACGTCACGGTCCACGCCGATCAGCCGGTCGGCTCCCCCCTCCAGCAGGCGCTCGGCATGGCCTCCACGCCCCACCGTGCCGTCAACGAATACGCCCCCGCGCTCTGGCGCAAGGCCGGCCTGCACCTCGTCGAGCAGGACAGACACATGGGGGGCCTCGGATGTGGTCACCTAGATTCCAAAACCCGCCAGCGCCGCCGCATCATCGTCGGTGAACGGTTCGCGGATGAGGCGCGCCACAAAGCGTTCGTGATTCCAGACCTCGAGATAGTTCTGCTGGCCCAGCACATCCACTTCACCCGCCATCTGCGCGCTGTCGCGCAGCCGGGCCGGGATCAGCACACGTCCCTGGTCATCGAGGTCAGCCACCTGACCAAAGAAATTGACGCGGTCGAGGAACTTCTGCCGCGCGGGATGCGTGGAGGGCATCTGCGCCAGCCGGCGTTCGATCTCGAGCCACACGGGCATCGGATAGACACGCACCGATTCACCGGTCAGACTGGTGACGAACAGATCACGGCCATGCGCCTCCTGAATGGCGACGCGAAAGCCATTCGGGACTTTCAAGCGTCCCTTGTCGTCAATTTTGGCCGGTGAGCTGCCCCGAAGCACGTCAATTACTCCACTTCACTCCACAATTTTCCACCCGCATCGTAGGTGAGGGCCGGGGTGATGTCAATTGAGATCGGGCGGCGGGAAGTCGTCTGATTTGTTAATGTTACGCCTTTATTTCGCCCCTCGGTGTGCAGCCGCGTGCTAGCATGCACCCTTCCGTGGACATCCGGTCGATTCTGGTCTGCGAAACTCAGGTACCGTTCGTTCGCGGCGGAGCCGAACTGCTCGTGCAGCAGCTCGTCGACCAGCTGCGGCAGCGGGGGTTCACCACCGACAAGGTCTCCGTGCCCTTCCAGTGGCATCCCAAACAGGAAGTCCTGGCGCATGCCGCCGCCTGGCGGCTGCTGAATCTGACCGAAAGCAACGGGCAGCCGGTCGACCTGGTCATCGCCACCAAGTTCCCGACCTACTTCGCGCGCCATCCCCGGAAGGTCTGCTGGCTGGTACATCAGCACCGGGCCGTCTACGAGCTGGCCGACACGCGCTTCAGCGATTACGCCCACGACGAGCTCGACGTCGCACTGCGGCAGCAGGTGATGGCCCTCGACGAGCAGATGCTCGGGGAATGTGCCGGGTGCTACACGATTTCGCAGACCGTCACCGACCGGCTTGCCCGCTTCAACGGCATCAGTGCGCCGCCGCTGTATCATCCGCCGCTGCTCGCCCCCCGGCTCCACGCGGGCCCCTACGGGTCGTATGTGCTGTCGGTCGCACGTCTCGAAGACAACAAGCGCGTCGACCTGACGCTGCAGGCCATGGCGCTCGCACCGCCCGGACTGTCACTCGTCGTGGTGGGCGACGGCTCGCAGCGCCGGCGCATGGAACTCCTGGCCACGTCGCTCGGCCTGACCGACCGCGTGCAGTTTGCCGGGGCGGTCTCGGACGACGACCTGGTGACGCTGTATGCGGGAGCCCTGGCCGTGGCGTATGTGCCGTTTGATGAGGATTATGGCCTGGCCACGCTGGAAGGCTTCCTCGCGGCGCGACCGGTGATCACGGCCACCGATTCCGGGGGCACCCTCGAATTTGTGACCCATGACGAGACGGGCCTCGTGTGTGACCCGGCCCCGGAGGCCGTGGCCGCCGCCATCGCCCGGCTCGACGCCGACCGGGCCCTGGCCGCCAGGCTCGGGGAGGCCGGCCGCACCGTCGCCCGACGTATCACGTGGGACGCGGTCATTGAACGGCTCGTGGCGCATGGCTGACGTCGGCACCATGTCGGTGGTCATTCCCGCCTGTAACGAAGCGGCGGTCATTGGCCGGGTCGTGTCAGGGCTCCGCGCCACGGCCGCCTGGCACGAGGTGCTGGTCATCGACGACGGCTCGACCGACGGCACCGCCGACGCGGCCATCGCCGCTGGCGCACGCGTCGTCCGCCATCCTTACAACAAGGGAAATGGCGCAGCCGTCAAGACAGCCATTCGGCAGGCCACCGGCGAATGGATCATCGTCACCGACGGCGATGGGCAGCATCGGCCCGACGATGTGCGGGCCGTGGCCTCGGCCCTCGGCGAGTACGACCTGGTGGTGGGCGCACGCCGGGCCGAGCATCAGGCCTCGGTCGGACGCCGCCTGGGGAATGCGCTGCTGAACCGCGTCGCCACCTATCTGACCGAGCGACCGGTGCCCGACCTGACTTCGGGCCTGCGCGGGGCCAGACGCGCCCACCTGCGCGAGTTTCTCCACCTGCTGCCCAATGGATTCTCCACGCCGACCACGACGACGCTGGCCTTCATCAAGGCCGGCTACAACGTGACGTTTGTTCCCATCGAGGTGCAGCCACGGGTCGGGGTGTCGAAGATCAAGCTGGCGCGGGACGGAGCCCGCTTCCTGCTGATTCTGGTGAAGGTGATCACGCTGTTCAGCCCGCTGCGGATTTTTCTGCCGCTGAGCGGCGCGTCGCTGCTGCTGGGCCTCTCGTACGGGGTCTGGCAGGTAGTGACCAAAGGCCGCATTCCCAACGGGGCGGTGCTGCTGCTGATGTTCGGCGTCATGGTGTTCCTGGTGGGTCTGGTGTCCGAGCAGATTTCCTCACTGCGGTCCGAAACCCGCGACTAGGGTGCGCCGGCGGAGAGAGCTTGTGCCGGCACGGTCCGGCAGGTTTACAATTGCCACGCGCCTGCCATGCCTGCCCGCTCCCCGACGCCGAGCTTAAGCGTCTTCTTCCCTGCCTACAACGACGCCGGCACCATTGCCAGCCTCGTCATCTCGGCCGTGAAGACGGCGGCGACGCTCACCGCCGACTACGAGGTGCTGGTCATCAATGACGGCAGCCGCGACGACACGGCCACCATCCTTGACGAGCTGGCGCGCGTCTACCCGCAGCACGTGCGCATCATCCATCACGTCGTCAATCGCGGCTACGGCGGGGCGCTGCGCTCGGGCTTCGAGCACGCGCGCAAGGACCTGGTGTTCTACACCGATGGCGACGCCCAGTACGATCCGGCCGAAATGACCGTGCTCTGGGAGCGCATGACGCCGGACGTCGACTGGGTGAATGGCTGGAAGATCAGCCGGTCGGATCCGTGGCATCGCATCGTGATCGGGCGCGTGTACCACCACACCGTCAAATGGCTGTTTGGCCTGCACGTGCGCGATGTCGACTGCGACTTCCGCCTGATGCGGCGCCGCATCTTCAGCGTGGTGCAGCTCGAGAAGAGCAGCGGCGTCATCTGCCTCGAGATGATGAAGAAGTTCCAGGATGCCGGCTTCCGCGTGGCCGAGGTGCCGGTGCATCACTATCACCGGATGCACGGGCAGTCGCAGTTCTTCAACATGCCGCGGGTGGCCCGGACGCTGGTCGACGTCATGAAACTGTGGTGGGCGCTGGTGGTCAGGCGCGAACATCTGGCTGGCCAGCGGGCACGCGCCGCGGCCCTCGGGATGCCCCCGGCCGCATGATGTCCCTCGACGCCTACCGCGGACGCCGGGTCCTCGTCACCGGCGGCCTCGGCTTCATTGGCAGCAATCTGGCGCACCGGCTCGTCGCTCTTGGGGCCGACGTGCTGCTCGTGGACTCGCTCATCCCCGACTACGGCGGCAATCTCGAGAACATCGCCGGCATCGCATCACAAGTACGGGTGAACATCGCCGATGTACGCCAGGCCAGCACGATGAACTACCTGGTGCGCGGGCAGGATGTGATCTTCAATCTCGCCGGGCAGGTCAGCCACATCGACAGCATGCGCGACCCGCACACCGACCTCGACATCAACTGCCGCAGCCAGTTGACGATTCTCGAGGCGTGTCGCCATCACAACCCCGGCGTGAAGGTGGTCTACGCCAGCACGCGCCAGATCTACGGCCGGCCGGAGTCGCTGCCGGTGACCGAGCAGCACCTCGTGCGTCCCACGGACATCAACGGCATCAACAAGGCCGCGGGCGAGTACTACCATCTCGTCTACAACAACGTCTTCGGCGTGCGGGCGTGTGCACTGCGACTGACAAACATCTATGGCCCGCGACAGCTGCTGAAGCACAACCGTCAGGGATTCATCGGCTGGTTTGTGCGCCTGGTGCTCGAAAATCAGGAACTGCAGGTCTTCGGCGACGGGTCACAGCTGCGCGATTTTGTCTTCGTCGATGATGCCGTGGAGGCCTTTCTGGCGGCGGGGCTGAGCGAGGCCCTGAATGGCCAGGCGCTGAATGTCGGCGGCGACGCGCCCATCAGCCATCGCGACCTGGTCGAACTGATGATTGCGGTGGCCGGCAGTGGTCGCGTCCGCTATGTCGAGTGGCCCGCCGAGAAAAAAGCCATCGACATCGGCAGCATCTACTCTGATGCGTCACGCTTCTCTTCCCTGACGGGCTGGACGCCTCGCGTCGCCCTGGACGAGGGCCTGCTCCGCACCTTCGAGTACTATCGCTCTCGACTGGCCTTCTATGTCTGACACCTCGCGCGTGGTCTTCAATGCGCTGCGGCCCGGCGAGGACGCCGCCGCGGTCTCAGCGGCACTGGCCCGTGTGGTCGCCTCGGGCTGGTACATTCTCGGGCCCGAAGTCGAACAGTTCGAGGCCGAGTTTGCGGCGGCCTGTCACGCTCCGCATGCGGTGGGTGTCGGCACCGGCACCGATGCCATCACCCTGATCCTTCGTGCGCTCGACATCGGTCCCGGCGACGAAGTCATCACGCCGCCCCTGTCGGCCGCCTACTCGGCCCTGGCGGTCATGATGGCCGGGGCCACCCCGGTCTTTGCCGATATCGACCCGCAGCGCCTGACCCTCGACCCGCAGGCCGCGGCCGCCGCGGTGACGCCGCGCACCCGCGCCGTGCTGCCCGTGCACCTCTACGGGCAGGCTGCGGACATGACGCCGCTGCTGGCACTGGCCGAGCGGCACCACCTCGCCGTGGTGGAAGACTGCGCGCAGGCCCACCTGTGCACCAGCGAGGGGCGGCCGGTCGGGACGATGGGCATTGCCGGGGCCTTCAGCTTCTATCCGACGAAAAATCTCGGCGCGCTGGGCGATGGTGGTGCCGTGGTCACACGGGATGCGGCGCTGGCCCAGCGACTGCGCCGGCTCAGGAATGGCGGACAGACCACGCGGTATCACCACGAGGAAGCCGGCGCGAACAGCCGCCTCGATGAACTCCAGGCGGCCGTCCTCCGCGCGCGTCTGCCGTATCTGGCCGGATGGACCGCGCGACGCCGCGAGATTGCCCGGGCCTATCGTGAGGGCCTCGCAGGCACCGCCGTGCACGTGCCGCCCCAGTGCGATGACGGCCACGTCTACCACCTGTTTCCGGTGTTGACGCCGCAGCGGACGGCCTTCCAGGCGCATCTCCTCGCACACGGCGTCGAAACACTCATCCACTACCCCGTGCCGATTCCCCGGCAACCGGCCCTGGTCGCCATACACCCCCAGCAGTGCGCGGGCGCTGACCGTGTCTGCAGCGAGGTGTGCTCGCTGCCGATGTATCCCTCGCTGTCCGACCTCGAAGTCGATCGCGTGATCGCCTCTGTCAGGAGTTTCTGATGCGCGTACTCATCACCGGGGGAGCCGGCTTCATCGGCTCGCACCTCTGCGAGGCCCTGCTGGCCGCTGGTCATCACGTCGACGTGCTCGACAACCTGTCGACGGGGCGACTCGAGAATCTGGCCCCGGTCCGGAACTCCCCCCGCTTCACGTGCACGGTCGATACCGTGTTCAATGAGCCGCTCGTCGCCGAGATGATCGCCCGCGCAGACGTGGTCTTCCATCTGGCCGCCGCAGTCGGCGTGAAGCTCATCGTGCAGGAGCCCGTGCACACGATCGAAACCAATGTGCACGGCACCGAGGTGGTGCTGCGCCATGCGGTGCCCGGCAAGCAGCTGGTGTTCATCGCCTCCACCTCCGAGGTCTACGGGAAAAGCACCGACGTGCCGTTTCGTGAGGACGCCGACCTGGTGATGGGGGCGACGACGCGCCATCGCTGGGCCTATGCGTGCAGCAAGGCCCTCGATGAATTCCTGGCCCTCGCCTACTGGAAACAGCGGCAGCTGCCCGTCATCGTGCTGCGCTTCTTCAATACCGTGGGTCCGCGCCAGACCGGGCAGTATGGCATGGTGGTCCCCACGCTGGTGCGGCAGGCCCTGACGGGCGCCCCCCTCACGGTCTTCGGCGACGGCACGCAGACCCGCAGCTTCACCTATGTGGGCGACGTGGTCGGTGCCCTGCTGCAGCTCATGCAGACCCCCGCCGCCGTGGGGCAGGTCTTCAATGTGGGCAACACCGAGGAAGTGTCGATCCGTCAGCTCGCTGAACGCATCCGCTCAATCACAGGCAGCGCGTCGCCCATCGTCCAGATTCCGTACGACCAGGCCTACGACCAGGGGTTTGAGGACATGCCCCGGCGCGTCCCCGACCTCTCGAAGCTCGCAGCGGCGATCGGCTATCGCCCCACCGTTCAGCTCGACGAAATCATTCGCCGGGTGGTCGACAGCCAGCGCGAGGACGAAGGGCTCGCCGTGACCGCAACACCTGCGCCCGGCGCGGGCACTCCCCCCTCCACGGGCGTATAATCGCAAGTGGAGGACGTCCATGGCCACCGTGTCCCTGCGGAATCTCGCGATCGCGGCGCTGCTGGCCGTGTGCGCCGCCCCTGTCCACGCGCAGAATCCGGTGGTGCTGCGGTTTGCCGACGGACGCGTCAGCGTCTCGGCCACCGATGTGCCGATGCGGACGCTGCTGCAGCAGTGGGGCCAGCTCGGCCAGACCCGCATCGTCAATCTTGAACGGGCGTCGACCGCGTCCGTCACCCTCGTCCTCGAGAACGTGCCCGAGGCCGAGGCCCTCGCCATCATCATGCGCAGCGGTCACGGCTACATGGCGGCACCGCGCGCCGTGCTGCTGGCCGGCGCGTCGACGTTCGATCGCATCCTCGTCATGCCCCCCGGACGTCCTCCGGCAGAGAGTCCGGCCAAGTCGGATGCACCTCGAGCCGCTGGCTCGGCCGCCGCAGCGCGGCCGCGTCCGGGCCGCCGTCCGGCGACGCCGGCGAACGAACCCATGAACAGGCCGAATACCGCTGACACCGGTGTCGACGCGCCGTTCGGCCAGCCGATGGACAATCCTTTCCAGGCCAATCCGTTTCTGAACGCCGGTCAGCCGTCGGCCGCTGGCCAGCCCACCCCGTTCGGCACCCCCGTGCCGCCGGGCCCGATGCCTCCGCCGCTCTTCGGTCCGGTGGATGCCTCAGGGGGGGGGCAGCCCGTGACGCAGAATCCGTTTCTGCAGCTGCTGCAGCCGCAACCGTCTGGCACACCGGCTGCGCCCGCGGCCCCCGCCACCCCCCCGGCGGTTCCTTCCAACGGTCTCGGTGGAGCCACCAGGCCAGGGGTCGTGATGCCCGCGACCCCTCCGGCGACGAACCCGCCCGCCCGCCCGCCAGGCGGCGCGTAGCGCCGGCGTCCCGCCCCGATTCCGTCGATGGCCGACATTGAACTGTTTTCACCTGAGGACCGACGCGGTCTCGACGTCCTGTTCCGGCGCACGCAGGGGCACGAAGCCGCCGACCGGCTGGCCTTTCTCTGGGACTGGGAACGCCGCAACCCCGCAGGCCTCGGAGGACGTCCCTCCATTCTGGTCGTCCGCGAAGGCCCGACCATCATTGCGGCCTGTCCCGTCATGCGCGTCCGTGCCGTGGTCAACGGCGAGGTGGTCACCGGCGCGTGGAGCGACGGCCCCCTCGTGGTCGGCGAACGCCAGCGGCAGGGCGTCGGGGGTTCGCTGCTCCGTGCCTGGGACCGCAGCAGTGGCCTGACACTCGGGGCCCGGCTGACCGATGCCACGCGGCAGCGCCTCGACGAAATGCGCTGGCCGGCGGCCACCGCGGTGCCGTGCCTGGTGAAACCCCTCAGCCGGCGCGCCCTCCGCCTCCCGCACTGGCCGGTGGGCCTCAATCGCCTGGTCTCGGCCTTGACGCTGCCATTCGTACGGCTGATCTCGCGGCTGCAGCCCATCGCCGACGAAATCGAAACGGTCCGTCGGTTCCCGGCCGAGGTCGACGCCCTGTGGGCCGAGGTCCGTGACAGCTTCGATGTCGCCGTCTGCCGGGAGGCGGCCTACCTCAACTGGAAATTCCTGGAAGCCCCGCACGTGCGGTATCACGTGGCGCTGCTGCGACGCGACGGGCACCTGCGTGGCTATGTGGTCTACCGCCATGGCCGCGAGCCCCAGGGCCGCGTCACCACGATCATCGACCTGCTCGCGCATCCTGGTGACACGCGCACCGTCGAGGCCCTGGCGAACTGGGTCGACCGTGAGGCCCGCAGTGAGGACGTGGACAAGGTCCGCTGCTACAGCACCCACAAGGCGTTCCGCCGCGCCCTCCGGCGCCTCGGGTTCTTCCCCGTGCGGTCTGACCTGACACTGACCGTGAAGGTGAACGCCGTCACCGTTCCCCAGGCCTTCTATGCCGATACCGACCGGTGGCACTTCACCCTCGGTGATGGCACCATCGATCACTAACCCCGAGAAACGAGTCGCCCATGTCCCTCGAAACCCAGCTGAGCGCCGATATCGCCGTCGCCATGAAGGCGCGCGACACCGTGCGCCTGTCGACCTTCCGCATGCTCAAGACCGCGCTCACCACCAGGAGCATCGAGAAAGGCCGCGCGCTCGAACCCGCCGAGGAACTCCAGGTCGTCAGCGCGCTGGTCAAGCAGCGCCGCGACTCGATCGAACAGTTCATCGCCGGCCATCGCCCCGAGCTCGCCGCAAAGGAGCAGGCCGAAATCGAGGTCCTCGAAACACTGCTGCCACCGGCCGCCTCTGACACCGACATCACCGACGCCGTGGACGCGGCCGTCGCCGAGACCGGTGCCACCAGCGCCAAGGACATGGGCCGCGTGATGAAGGCCGTCATGGAGAGGCTGGCCGGGAAAACGGCCGACGGACGGAAGGTCAACGAGGCCGTGCGCGCACGCCTCGCGCGCGGATGACCCCAACCCGACTGGCCCGCTCGGCCAGTGTCGTCGGGCTGGCCACCATGTCCAGCCGCCTCGTGGGGCTCGTACGCGAGCAGGTGCTGGCCTATTACTTCGGGGCCAGCGACGCGATGGACGCCTTCCGTGTCGCCGTCCGTCTGCCCAATCTCCTGCGCGACCTCTTTGCCGAGGGCGCGATGAGCAGTGCCCTCGTCCCGACCTTCACCGCCACGCTCACCCGTGACGGCCACCCGCGCGCCTGGCAGCTGGCCCACTCGGTCTTCACCGCACTCACGCTCATCACCGGCGTCGTCGTGCTGGCCGGCATCCTGTTCGCACCCGACCTGATCCGCATCATGGCCGGCGATTTTGCCGAGGTGCCCGGGAAGTTCGAGCTGACCGTCCGGCTCTCGCGCATCGCGCTGCCGTTCCTCACGCTCGCCGCCGTGGCCGCCGCCTGCATGGGCATGCTGAACGCGCTCGGCATCTTTTTCATTCCGGCCCTGTCGCCGGCCATGTTCAATGTCGCCAGCATCCTGCTCGTGGTCACGCTGGTGCCCTTCGCCGATGCACTCGGGCTGCCGCCCATTGTCATCGTCGCGTTTGGCATGCTGGCGGGCGGCGTCGGTCAGGTGGCCCTGCAGTGGCCCGCGCTGCGTCGCGCCGGGTATCGCTACCGGCCCGCACTCGACCTGCACGACCCGGCCCTCCGCCGCGTCCTCCTGCTGATGGGCCCCGGGACGATGGGCCTGGCGGCAACGCAATTGAACGTGTTCATCAACACGATTCTGGCCACCGGCGAGGGCACGGGGGCCGTCTCGTATCTCGACTACGCCTTCCGTCTGATGTACCTCCCGATCGGCATCTTCGGGATTTCGGTGGCCACCGCCACCACCCCCGTGGTCTCCAGACTGGTCGCGACCGGGGAACATCACCGGATCGGCGAGACCATCACCCATGCCATCGGCCTGACGGCCCTGCTGAACATTCCGGCGACGCTCGGACTCATCGTCCTGGCCGAACCCATCATCCAGGTCATCTTCGAACACGGCAGTTTCACGGCCGGCGACACGCTGGCCACGGCGGCCGCCCTCCGCTTCTATGCCCTGGGACTCATGGGCTACGCCGTCGCCCGCATCATCGCGCCCACGTTCTATGCGATGGGGATGAGCCGCACGCCGGTCATCATCAGCATGCTGTCGGTCGTCGTCAGCGTGATCATGAATCTGCTGCTGGTGCAGTGGCTCAGCTACCGCGGTCTGGCACTCAGCACCTCGGTCGCCGCCCTGGTCAATGCCAGCGCACAGGTGTGGATGCTGCGCCGCGCCGTCGGTGCACTCGAGACCCGCGCCCTCGTCGATACGGTCCTCCGGGTGCTGCTGGCAAGCGGAGCGATGTCGGTCGCCGCGTGGGGAGGGCATCGCGTGATGCTGACGGCGTTGCCTGGCGATGCGATATGGCTGCAGGCCACGCGCCTGGGAGTGGCGATGGCCGCCGCCGTGGCAGTGCTGGTGCTGGCAGCGTGGACGTTGCGGGTCGCCGCCTTGCGCGAAGGGGTGGCGCTGGTAACCCGCCGGCTGGGTGGGGGGCCTCGTGGCTGACCTCGCCACGCCATCGCCCCCCGCGAGAGGATGGCTGGATCTCGACCTGCGGATCTGGAAGGTCGCATCGACGCACCTCGTCGTCGATGCCTACACGAACCTGTATGCCCCGCTGCTGCCCCTGCTGATTCCACAGCTGGGCCTCTCGCTGACGGCCGCCGGCACGCTGGCGATGGCCTTTCAGATGGCCAACTCGGTGTCGCAGCTGGCCTTTGGCGCGCTGGCCGACCGGTGGCGTCCGCGGGCGCTGATGCTGGGCGGTCCGCTGCTGGCCGTCGTCGTGCTGAGCTTCATCGGCCTCAGCACCTCGCCCTTCATGCTCGGGGCCATTCTGGTGTGCGGCGGCCTCGGGGGGGCCGCCTTCCACCCGCCGGCGGCTGCGCTCGTCTATCGCCTGGCCGATCACCGCAAGGGGCTGGCGATGTCCGCACACATCTCCGGTGGCTCGCTGGGCTTCGCCCTGGCGCCCATCCTGTTTGTGCCATTCATTGCCCGCATGGGTCTGGGATGGTCGCCCCTCATCATGCTGCCTGGATTGCTGGCCCTCAGCTGGACCTTGCGGCAGATTCCCGTGATGGCGCGACCCGCCGTGCACGAACGGTCAGGCTGGGCCAGCCTGCGTCCGGCCGCCGTGCCGCTGGCGCTGGTGTATTTCACCGTCGTGCTGCGCACCGCCACGTCGTATGGCTTCATGACCTTTGCCCCGACGCTGCTCACGACGCGTGGCCTGTCGATCGACCAGGCCTCGAGCGCGATCTCACTGTATCTGCTGACCAGCGGCATCGGCGGGTTCATCGGCGGCCCCCTGGCCGACCGCTATGGAGCGCCGCGCGTGATGGTGGTCACGCTGCTCGCGTCAGTGCCGTTCCTGGCCGTGGCCCCGACGCTCTCGCCGTGGGGCTTCACCCTCATGCTCGCCATCGGCGGCCTGCTGCTGCAGTCGACGCTGCCGGTGAGCGTCACCTATGCCCAATCGCTGACGAGCGCGGGGGCCGCGACCGTGTCGTCGCTGATGATGGGCGTCGCGTGGGGCATGGGCAGCCTGGCCGTCCCCCTCATCGGCCGACTGGCTGACGCGTACGGCATCAACACGGCGCTGCTGGTCATGTCCGCCGTGCCGGTGCTCGCCGCAACACTGGCGGCGCAGTTGACGCGGGTCCAGACCGGCGACGACCGCGCCCCGGTTCACGGTCGCGCACGCCCGTAGTACGATCCGCCCGTGGCACGCTACGGCACTTTCTCGAGTTATCAGATCGGGCCCGGTCCCATGGGACCTGCCGTCACCGCCCTGCTCGTGACCAACGTGGCGATGTGGCTGCTGACCCTGCTGGTGCCGCAGATGACGCTGCGCCTGGGCCTGGCGCCGCGCGACGTCTTCGAGCACGGCGCGCTCTGGCAGCCCGTCACCTACATGTTCCTGCACGACACCGGCGGGCTGTCGCATCTGCTGTTCAACATGCTGTCGCTGTGGATGTTCGGCACCGAGCTCGAACGCACATGGGGGACGCGCAGCTTTGTCCGCTACTACCTCACGACCGGGATTGGCGCCGCCCTGCTCACGCTCGCCGTCTCGCTCGCCGTGCCGGCGCTGTATTTCACACTGACCGTCGGCGCATCGGGCGCCGTCTACGGCCTGCTGCTGGCCTGGGCCCTGCAGTTTCCGCACCGGTCCATCTATCTGTATTTCGTCTTTCCCGTGCCGGCCCGCGTGTTCGTGCTGATCGCCGGCGCGCTGGCCTTCTTCTCGTCCCTCGGCGGTCCTGGCGGGAGCGTGGCCCATCTGGCCCATCTGGGCGGATTGGTCGTCGGCTACGCTACCCTGCGCACACGCCGCCTGCGGTGGCGCGACCTGTGGAGTCAGTGGCGACGGGGCCGTTCCCGCAGCCGCTTCGACGTCTACAACGGTGGCCGTGCGCCGAAGCGCGACGACTGGACGCAGGACTGGAAGAAGCACATCCACTGACACGGGGGCATGCGGCGCATGCCCCCGTCAGCTGATGTCATTTCTTGTGAAAGTACGTGTCAGTACCGTCCAGCCAGTCGTGGCGGATGGGACTGAAGACGTCCATCTCAAACGTATCTTCCAGCGCCTCGGCCTGGTGCGGCACCCATGACGGAATGTGCAGGACCTCGCCCTCGCGCACGGTGATGAACTCGCCGTGGATGAGGAACTTGAGCGCCCCCTGGAACACGTAGGTCAGCTGCTCACTCTCGTGGGAGTGCATGGGGACAATCGCGCCCTGCTTGAGATGGATGTGCGCGATCATCTCGCGCTCGCCCGTGATGATCTTCCGCGAGATCATCTCGGTCACTTTCTCGAGGGGAACCGCGTCCCAGGCATGCAGTGTCACCTTTGCGTCGCTCATGATTTTTCCTCGTGGATTCGGGTCGTTTCCCGCATCATTCCGGATGGTATACATTGCTTCTTATGAAGGCATCTGCAGTCGCATCACCCGTCACCGCCCCGTCCTCCGCCTCTGCGAAGTGGCACGGGCTGACGCCGGCCGATCTGCTGCGGGCCTACCGCCTCATGCTGATGTCACGGCGGCTCGATGACAAGGAAATTCAGCTCAAGAACCAGAGCCGCATCTATTTCCAGATCAGCGGCGCCGGGCACGAGGCCATCGGGGTGGCCACCGGACTGCAGCTGCGTGGCGGCCACGACTGGTTCTATCCCTATTACCGCGACCGTGCGCTCTGCCTCACCATCGGCATGACGCCGCTCGAGATGCTGCTCGGCGCGGTCGGATCCACACAGGATCCCAATTCCGGCGGCCGGCAGATGCCCTCGCACTGGGGGCATCGCCAGCTCAACATCCCCTCCCAGGGCAGCCCCACGGGCACGCAGGCCCTGCAGGCCATCGGCGCCGCCGAGGCCGGCATGCTCTACCGCAGCATTCCCGGCATCGCCGATGCGACCGAACGACAGCACGCCGATGAAGTGGTCTACATGTCGATCGGCGAAGGCGCGACCAGCGAAGGCGAGTTCTGGGAATCGCTCAACACCGCCTGCACCCGCGTCACCCCCGTGCTCTTCATGGTGGAAGACAACGGCTACGCGATCTCGGTGCCCGTCGAGGTGCAGACGCCCGGCGGCGACATCTCCCAGCTGGTCACCGCATTCCCGCACCTCAAGGTGATTCGCTGCGACGGTACCGATTTCCTGGCCAGCTACGCCGCGGTCGGCGACGCCATCGCCTACATCCGCCGCGAACGCAAGCCCGCCTTCGTGCACGCCCGTGTCACCCGCCCCTACTCGCACTCGCTCTCAGACGATGAGCGGTTGTACAAGACGCCGGACGAGCGGGCCGCCGAGGCCGCGCGAGACCCGCTGGTGCGCATGCGCGCGCTGCTGATCGAGGCCGGGGTGGCCACCGACGCCGACCTCGACGCTCTGGCTGCCGATGTCGACCGCGAACTGCTGGCCGCCACCGATGCGGCACTGGCCGCGCCCAGACCCGACCCGGCGACCGCCGCCGACTTCGTCTACTCGCCAGACGTCGACCCCACCTCGTCAGCGTTCTCCACACCCGAGGTGCCCACCGGCAAGCCCGACACCATGGTGGCCGCCATCAACCGTACGCTGCATGCCGAAATGGCGCGCAATCCGCGCATGGTCGTCTTCGGCGAGGATGTCGCCGACGCCAGCCGGGAAGCCGCGCTCGAGACCGTGCAAGGCAAGGGCGGCGTCTTCAAGGTGACGCACGGCCTGCAGAAGACCCACGGCAGCGTGCGCGTCTTCAATTCGCCGCTCGCCGAGGCCAACATCATCGGACGCGCGGTCGGCATGGCCACGCGCGGCATCAAGCCCGTGGTCGAAATTCAGTTCTTCGACTACATCTGGCCCGCCATGATGCAGCTGAAGGACGAAATGTCGATGCTGCGGTACCGCTCGGGCAACAACTTCTCGTGCCCGATGGTGGTGCGCGTGCCCATCGGCGGCTACATTAACGGTGCGCCGTATCACAGCCAGTCGGGCGTCAGCATCTTCGCTCACTGCCCCGGCATCCGCATTGCCCTGCCCTCAAATGCCATCGACGCCGCCGGCCTGCTGCGCACCGCCATCCGCTGCGACGATCCGGTGCTGTTCCTCGAACACAAGCATCTCTATCGGCAGACCTACAACAAGGGCGCCTACCCCGGCGACGAGTTCATGATTCCCTTCGGAAAAGGGGCACTCCGCCGCGAGGGCACCGACGTCGTGGTGCTCACCTGGGGCGCACTGGTCCAGCGGTCCCTGCTCGCCGCGCAACAGGCCGAGAAAGACGGCATCAGTGCCGCGGTGTTCGACCTGCGGACGATCATGCCCTACGACTGGGACGGCATTGCTGCCCTCGTGCGCTCGAACAACCGCGTGGTCATCGCCCACGAAGACACCCTCACCTGCGGTTTCGGCGCCGAGATTGCCGCGCGCATCGTCGATGAACTCTTCGGCGAACTTGATGCCCCCGTCCGGCGCGTCGCCGCGCTCGATTGCCCGGTGGGCTACGCGCCCGAGTTCGAAAAGGCCATCCTGCCGCAATCGGCTGATGTGCTGAAGGCCATCAGGGAGACGGCTGCGTATTAGCCGCGTCGGCCGCCGGACGTTCGTCAGGCAGGCGGTCCCCGTCGCGGCTGCCAGCCTCGTGCTGCGCGGCAGTTCTCTGACTGCCGCGCCTGCCGCCACCATCGACGCGGCTGTGCCCGGTGGCCCAGCCACGGGCATCACCCAGCCACTGAACCCCCGCACGGAAGCACTACGGGCCACAAACAGTCTGCCGGCGCATGTCGTGGGCCACCTCAGGGAACCCCTCGCCTGCGCACGCACCGCGCGCGGGCCCTATTACCTGTTCGATCGGCGCGGCCATGCCGTGCACACCTTCGACCCCACCGACCAGACCTTTCGGACGCTGATCGACATCGGCCCGGAAGACGGGCGCGTGCTCGAGCCCAGTGGATTTTCGCTGGCCCCAGACGGCAGCTTTGCGGTGAGCGATGCCCCCGGGGGCCGCACGCGTGTCCAGATCTTCGGGCCGGCCGGACTCGTGCGTCACACCTTCGCGCGACCACGCGCAGTGGTCGCCCGTCTGCGCATCGGGCCGCTGGCTCTCGGAGGCGCCGGGTCGCTGCATTTCACGGGGCAGCGCGTGGTCGTCTCTGAGCCCGAGTCGGGATGGCTCATGACCGAACTCGACCTCGACGGCACGCCGGTGCGCAGCCTGGGTCGCCTGCGCGCGACGGGACAGGAACACGACCCCGAGCTGCACCTCGCCCTGAACGCCGGCGTGGTGTGCCCGGATGGCTCAGGCGGCTGGTGGTTTGTCTTTCTGGCCGGCACCCCGGCCATCAGGCGGTACGACGCCAGCGGGCGTCTGCTGTTCGAGCGCGTCCTGCAGGGTCCCGAACTCGATACCCTCCTGGCGGCCCAGCCACAGCGCTGGCCGCGCCGGCCGGTCGACGGTCGCGAGGTCCCACTCGTCGTTCCTGTCATTCGCGCCGCAGGCGCGGCACGTGACGGGGCGCTCTGGATCTCGTTCGTCGTGCCGGTCACCTATGTCATCGCGCCGGATGGCGAGAAGGTCTGCACCGTCACGTTCGAGGCGGGTGGCACGGTGGCACCCACCAGCCTGTCCTTCCCGTCCCGCGACACCCTCATGGTGACGCCCGCCTGCGCGGAGTTTCAGATCCCGAGCTGCGCGCGCACCGCGTAGTACGCACGGCCATACCCCTCACGCACGGCGTGATGGGTCTGCCGCAGACTATTCGGATGCGGCAGCAGCAGTGTCCAGTCGAGCGACACGCCGTCGCCGTCGAAGTTGACCGGATAGCGATGCACGGCGAGGCCCGCCTGCGCGAACAGGGACGCGGCTCTCGGCATGTGGAATGCCGAAGTCACCAGCAAGACACGCGGCGACGACAGACCGCGGGCGCGGAAGAGCGTGGCCACCTCGCGCGCCTCGTCGGCTGTGTTGAACACATAGGGCGTCACCAGAATCGCCTCGGGAGGCACACCGCGCGCCACGGCT
Organism: Vicinamibacterales bacterium; assembly: GCA_044238535.1. GTDB lineage: Bacteria > Acidobacteriota > Vicinamibacteria > Vicinamibacterales > UBA2999 > VFZN01. Next base: position 154 of record JBIIDF010000014.1, on the reverse strand, counting down.
TCCTCGGCGAGCACGGTGCCTTCGCTCGGTCGTTCCTGGTCGGGCAGGATCTTCGCTCCGGTGAACACCAGCAGGGGGGCCCGCCCGGCACGGTAGAGATCGAATCCCCCCTGGAAGCGATTCGCTTCCACCCATTCATAGCGCTCCACGCCAC
>JBIIDF010000013.1:0-18608 GCA_044238535.1 Vicinamibacterales bacterium | reverse complement strand
ACCCTGGGGCGCTGGTATGCCACCCACGTGTTTATTCTGCCGCTGCTCCTCGTGCTGTTTGTCGTGGCGCATCTGGCACTGATGCGTCGCCATGGGATCTCCGGTCCGATTACTCCGCGTCCGGGTCCGGCCGTGGCGTTCTTTCCCTGGCATGTCCTGAAGGACACGGTGATGATGGCCGCGGCGTTTTCGGCCCTGGTGGTGGTGGCGCTGCTGGTGCGGGCGCCGCTGGACCCGGTGGCCAATCCGGCGGATGCGTCGTACGTGCCGCGTCCCGAGTGGTATTTCCTCTGGCTGTTCCAGTTGCTCAAGTACTTCCCGGGTCCTCTGGAACCGGTAGGCACGCAGCTGGTGCCTGGCGCCCTGGTGGCGTTCCTGGTGCTGCTTCCATTTCTTGACACCCGGCCGGACCGCCATCCCTGGTCGCCTCCGCGGCGCCGGTATACGGTAGCGATGGTGGGGGTGGCGGGCATCCTCGCGGGGCTGACGGCCCTGGGATTCAACGACGCGCCTGCAGCCGAGGAGGGCCGGCCCTGGGGCCTGGTGCCCATCGGTGGGCAGGCCTTGACGTTGGGTGAGGGCAACACGTGCAGTCGCTGCCACGTGGAGGGCGGTGCGGCCTCGTCACTGGACCGGGTGCGTGTGCGGCGGGATGACGAGTGGCTGCTGCATCACGTGGTGGACCCGGTTGCGATTGCGCCTGGCGTGCGCACAGAGACCGACCCGGCACCGCGCTCGACACTGGGCCGGTATGGGCCGCAGGCGGTGGTGGCGTACTTGCGACGCGCCCCGTCCAGCGCCGCCGCGCCCGTGGTCAGCCCTGACGTGACACTGGCGGCGACGACGTTTGTGAGCGCCTGTGCGACCTGCCATCGGCTCGACGGCGACGGCGGTCAGGTCGGTCCTGATCTGTCCCGGGTCGGATCGCGGTATGATCGGGCAACGCTCGCGGCTCTACTGGCCGACGGCCGGGGCCGGATGCCCGGGTTCGGCTCGCGGCTCAGGCCCGACCAGTTGCGGGTGCTCGCCGATTATTTCTCGGCGCGACAGTAGCAAAGTGCTTGCAGGGGCTAGGAGCCCGTGCTATGCTCGACAGGTTCTCGTGAGACTAGGACACCCTATCTAGTCTCATTTGCATCGTGACGCCATTGGTCTGGAGCGTCCGCCGATGCTGGACACCAATAACAATAGGGGATTGCCCGAGGTGCCAAGTCGCAAGACTTTCAGGCCTCAGGCGCCACGGCCACCGCGAGGTGGTGGTGGGTGATTTTGTCGCTTGGAGTGGAGCGAAGCGTGCCGACGATTAGTCAGCTTGTCCGCAACGGACGCGAACAGATTCTCTGGAAGACGAAGAGTCCGGCGCTGCAGGAGAGCCCGCAGAAGCGCGGCGTCTGCGTGCGCGTATTCACCCAGACGCCCAAGAAGCCGAATTCGGCTCTGCGGAAGGTGGCGCGCGTCCGCCTGACCAACAAGCTGGAGGTGACCACCTATATCCCCGGGGTCGGTCACAACCTGCAGGAGCATTCCCTGGTGCTGGTGCGCGGCGGTCGTGTCAAGGACTTGCCGGGTGTGCGCTATCACGTGGTGCGCGGCACGCTCGATGCCGTTGGAGTCCAGGGGCGCAAGCAGGGGCGGTCGAAGTACGGCGCCAAGCGTCCGAAGCAGTAAGCGAGAGCGAGACGAGATATGCCGCGTAGACGAGTAATCGCGAAGCGTGAACTGGCCCCCGATGCCCTCTATGGCAGCCCGCTGGTGACCAAGTTCATTAACACCATCATGCTGCAGGGGCGCCGGTCGACGGCGCAGCGGATTCTGTACGAGAGCTTCGACATCATCAAGGAGCGGTCGGGAGACGACCCGTTGAAGGTGTTCAAGAAGGCGCTCGACAACGTGAAGCCGGCGCTCGAGGTCAAGTCGCGTCGTGTGGGCGGGTCGAACTACCAGGTGCCGATTGAGGTCAATCCGAACCGCCGCCTGTCGCTGAGCATCCGCTGGGTCGTCAGCTATGCCCGGTCGCGCGGCGACGGCAAGACCATGCAGGAGAAGTTGGCGAACGAGTTGCTCGACGCGGCGAACCTCCGTGGCGGCGCGGTGAAGAAACGCGAAGACACGCACCGGATGGCCGAGGCCAACAAGGCCTTCGCTCATTACCGCTGGTAACACGTCCGAGTCCGGCGCCGCACGGCGCCGGTCGGCGCACGGCGCAACGAACAACGCACGATACTGCGGAAAGCGACTGAAGCAGCAATGGCTCGACAGGCACCCCTGGAACGGACGCGGAACATCGGCATCATGGCCCACATTGATGCCGGGAAGACCACCACGACCGAGCGCATCCTGTTCTACACCGGCATCACCTACAAGATTGGTGAAGTGCATGAAGGCACGGCCGTGATGGACTGGATGGAGCAGGAGCAGGAGCGCGGCATTACGATCACATCGGCGGCGACCACATGCTTCTGGCGCGATCACCGCATCAACATCATCGACACCCCGGGTCACGTGGACTTCACGGTTGAAGTCGAGCGTTCGCTGCGCGTGCTGGACGGTGCCGTGGCGGTGTTCGATGCGGTGTCCGGTGTCGAGCCTCAGTCGGAGACGGTGTGGCGCCAGGCGGACAAGTACCGCGTGCCGCGCATCTGCTTCGTCAACAAGATGGACCGTATTGGCGCGGACTTCATGGCGTGCCTCGAGCAGATTGGCTCGAAGTTGCAGGGCAACGCGGTGGCCATTCAGTTGCCGATTGGCGCAGAAGATCGGTTCAAGGGTGTCATCGACCTCGTGGGGATGCGTTCGCTGACCTACAAGGACGACACCATGGGCGCCGAATATGTCGTCGGCGAGATTCCGGCCGATATGGCCGATGAGGCGAAGCGCTATCACGACATCCTGGTTGAAAAGGTGGCCGAGGGTGACGATCGTCTGCTCGAGAAGTATCTGGGCGGCGAACCCCTGACGGTCGATGAGATCAAGGCGGGCCTGCGCAAGCGCGTCATTGAATCGGTCCGCAAGGAAGAAGCTCCGTTTGTGCCGGTGGTGTGCGGGACGGCGTTCAAGAACAAGGGCGTCCAGCCGATGCTCGACGCGGTTGTCGATTTCCTGCCCTCGCCCATCGATATTCCGGCGGTTGAGGGCACCAATCCCGACGCGCCCGCTGATGCGCCGAAACTGACGCGCGAGGCCAAGGACGAGGCACCGTTCAGCGCCCTGGCCTTCAAGATCATGACCGACCCGTTCGTCGGGCAGTTGACGTTCTTCCGCGTCTACTCGGGCACGCTGCAGGCGGGTTCCTCGGTGCTGAACACCACCAAGGGCAAGACCGAGCGCGTGGGGCGTCTGCTGAAGATGCACGCGAACAAGCGCGAGGAAATCAAGGAAGTTCACGCCGGAGACATTGCCGCGGCCGTGGGGCTCAAGTCGGTCACGACCGGCGACACGCTGGCCGACGACAAGCAGCCCGTGGTGCTCGAGTCGATGGTGTTCCCGGAACCCGTGATTTCGCTGGCCATCGAGCCCAAGACCAAGGCGGACCAGGAGAAGCTGGGTCAGGGCATGAGCAAGCTCATGGGCGAGGACCCCACGTTCCGCGTGGCGACCGACGAACAGACCGGTCAGGTGGTCATCCGCGGGATGGGCGAACTGCACCTCGAAATCATCGTCGACCGCCTCAAGCGTGAATTCGGCGTCGAGGCGACGGTGGGCAAGCCGCAGGTCGCCTACAAGGAGACCCTGACGCAGCCGGCCGACGGTCATGGGCGCTTCATCCGCCAGACGGGTGGACGCGGCCAGTTCGGTGAGGCGAAGATTCGTCTAGTGCCGCTGGAGCCGGGCAGTGGCTACCTGTTCGAGAACAAAATCGTGGGCGGCTCGGTGCCGAAGGAATACATCAAGCCTATCGATCAGGGGATTCAGGAAGCGCTGACGCGCGGCATCCTCGCCGGCTATCCGATCGACGATGTGAAGATTGAGCTGTATGACGGCTCGTATCACGAGGTCGACTCGTCGGAAATGGCCTTCAAGATCGCAGGCTCGATGGCGTTCCAGGACGCGGCCAAGAAGGCCAAGCCTGTCCTGATGGAACCCATCATGCGCGTGGAAGTGGTCTGTCCGAAGGACTACCTCGGCGATGTGATGGGCAATCTGGCGTCACGCCGCGGCCGCATCCAGAGCCAGGAGAACCGCGGCGGGACCGAGATCATCTCGGCGCGCGTGCCGCTGAGTGAAATGTTCGGGTATGCGACGGACCTCCGGTCGCGCACCCAGGGCCGCGCCACCTACTCGATGCATTTCGACCGCTACGAGCAGGCGCCGGGCAATGTGAGTGAAGAAGTGATCGCGCGCGTGCAGGGCACGAAGTAGGCGCAAGGCACAAGGCAAAGGCAGAACCATGCTGGGCGACAAGATTCGAATCCGTTTGAAGGCCTATGACGCGCGCGTGCTCGATCAGAGCACGGGCGAGATCGTCGACACGGCCAGGCGTACCGGGGCGCGGCTGGCGGGACCGATTCCGCTGCCTACCGAGATCAACAAGTGGACGGTGCTGCGGTCACCGCACGTCGACAAGAAGTCGCGCGAGCAGTTCGAGATCCGCACGCACAAGCGGCTGATCGACATCTTCGAGCCGACGCCGCAGACCGTCGATGCGCTGATGAAGCTCGACCTGCCGGCAGGCGTCGATGTCGAGATCAAGGCGTTCGGCAAGGAGCATGGGAAGTAAGCCATGGTGACTGGAATCATCGGCAGAAAAGTCGGCATGACGCAGCTGTTCCTCGAGGACGGCACGCTCGAGCCGGCGACGGTACTCAAGGCGGGTCCCTGTGTCGTGGTGCAGGCCAAGACCGAGCAGGGCGAAGGTTACGACGCGGTGCAGATTGGCTTTGTCGACGGGAAGTACAAGGCCAATAAGCCCACGGCGGGCCACTTTAAGCGGGCGCAAGTGCCTGCCACTCGCGTGCGGCGCGAAGTGGGTGTGGCCAAGGGGGCCAGTGCCCCGGCGCCCGGCGAACAGGTGCTGGTCTCGATTTTCAATCAGGGCGAGCGCGTGGATGTCGTGGGCACCAGCAAGGGCCATGGCTTTCAGGGTGTCGTCAAGCGCCACCACTTCGGCGGTGGCGACAAGAGCCACGGGTCGATGTTTCATCGGGCACCCGGCTCGATTGGTGCCTCGTCCTATCCTTCACGCGTGATGCCTGGCATGCGCGCTCATGGGCACATGGGGGTCGACCGCATCACGGTGCGGAATCTGAAGGTGCTCAAGGTGGATGCGGAGAACAACCTGCTGCTGGTCAAGGGAGCGGTTCCCGGCGCCAATGGCGGCTATGTGGTCATCCGGAAGGCCGTTGCGGCCAAGCCCGAGCCCCAGCCGCAGCTGCAGGAGAAGCCCAAGAAGGGCAAGAAGTAGGCCGTCATGACAGTAGATGTGGTCAACGCTGAAAACAAGAAGGTCGGCACCGTCTCGGTCAGTGACGAGGTGTTTGGCGGCCGGGTCAAGACTGACCTGATCCACGAGTCGGTGGTGCGGGCCAATGCGGCGGAACGCCGTGGCACCCACGCGACGAAGAATCGTGCCCTGGTCAGCGGATCAGGAAAGAAGCCGTGGCGTCAGAAGGGCACGGGACGTGCCCGCGTCGGTGAAATTCGCAATCCGCTGTGGCGGAAGGGCGGCACGGTGTTCGGCCCGCAGCCACGCAGCTACGAGTATCAGCTGCCGAAGAAGGTCGAGAAGGGGGCATTGCGGGCGGCCCTGTCGGCCAAGCTGCAGGGCGGCGCGGTCGTGGTGGTGGAGGCGCTGGCGGTGCCGGCGGTCAAGACCAAGGCGGCGGTGGAGATGCTGAAGACGATTGGCGTCTCCGGCAAGGCCCTGCTGGTGGATGTGCGTCCGGATGAGACGCTGGCGCTGTCGGTGCGGAATGTGCCTGGTGTGCATGTGCTGCCGAGCAACCGGATTACGGCGCGGGATGTGGCGAATACGCGGACGGTCGTCGTGACGCGTGAGGCCCTCGAGAAGCTGGAGGCGGCGCTCGGGTAACCCCCGAGTGCGCCTGCAGAAAGCCAAGAGAGCAGACATGAAACTCACCGATGTGATTCGGCGGCCGCTGGTGACCGAGAAGACAACGATGCTCCGCGAGGCGGGGCAGACGGTGGTCTTCGAGGTGGCGCGTGACGCCAACAAGATTGATGTGAAGCGGGCGGTCGAGACGTTGCTCGGCGCGAAGGTCGATGCGGTGCGCACGGCCAACACGCAGGGGAAGCTCAAGCGCCAGGGTCGCTTCGTGGGCCGTCGTTCCGACTGGAAGAAGGCCTACGTCACGCTGAAGGACGGCCAGAAACTGCCGGACTTCATGGAAGGGGCATAAGCCGTGCCTATTCGTTCATTCAAGCCTACGTCACCCGCCCGTCGTCAGATGACGGTGCAGACGTTCGATGAGATTACGGTCGATCGGCCGTACAAGCCACTGACCGAGCCGGCCAAGGTGTCGGGCGGGCGCAACAACACCGGCGAGCAGACGTCGTGGTGGCGCGGAGGCGGGCATAAGCGCCTCTATCGCATCATCGATTTCAAGCGCGACAAGCGTGGCATCCCGGCGACCGTGTCGACGATCGAGTACGACCCGAACCGGTCGGCCCGGATCGCGCTGGTGACGTATGCCGATGGCGAGAAGCGCTACATTCTGCAGCCGCTCGGCCTGAAGGTCGGCGACACGATTGTGTCCGGCGAGGGTATCGATATTCTCCCGGGGAACTGCCTCCCGCTGGGTCAGATTCCGCTGGGCACGATGGTGCACAACGTGGAGCTGAAGCCGGGGAAGGGCGGCCAGCTCGCCCGCAGCGCTGGTGCCGGTGTGCAGGTGGTGGCCAAAGAAGGTGACTACGTCTCGGTGAAGATGCCTTCCGGTGAAATCCGGAAGATTGCGATGGTCTGCATGGCGACGATCGGTCAGGTGGGGAACCTCGACCACGAGAACGTGACCATCGGTAAGGCCGGTCGCAGCCGGTGGCTGGGCAAGCGCCCCCACGTGCGAGGCGTGGCTATGAACCCGGTCGACCACCCGCTGGGTGGTGGCGAGGGCAAGACATCAGGCGGTCGTCATCCGGTGACCCCGTGGGGTGTGCCGACCAAGGGCTACAAGACCCGTACGCGTCGGCCGAGTGACGCGTTCATCGTGCAGCGGCGGCCGAAGTAACGGCGCCCAGCTTGAGAGCAGAGAACTGATATGAGCCGTTCACTGAAGAAGGGACCGTTTGTCGATACCCACCTGCTCGAGAAGGTGGAGTCGATGAACAGCGCCAACGAGAAGAAGGTGGTCAAGACCTGGTCACGCCGGTCGACTGTGATTCCCGAGATGGTCGGGCACACGCTGGCGGTGCACAACGGACGGAAGTTCGTGCCGGTCTACATCACCGAGAACATGGTGGGGCACAAACTGGGCGAATTCTCCCCCACGCGTGCCTTCAAGGGACATGCGGCGAAGGCCGAAAAAACCGCCTCGCCGGGTGGAAAGGGCTAGGCCATGGTGCAGGCAGCAGCAACCGCGAAGTATGTGCGGACCTCGGCGCAGAAAGCCGGGCTCGTGCTCGATCTCATCCGTGGCAAGGACGTCAACCAGGCTCTGACCGTGCTGCAGTTCAGCCGCAAGTCGGTCGCCCGTGACGTGGCCAAGGTGCTGCGGTCGGCCGTGGCCAATGCGCAGCAGGCGGCTGGGTTTGGCGGCGAAGTCGACCGGCTGTTTGTGTCGAAGTGCCACGCCGACAATGGCCCGTCGATGAAGCGCGTGCGGCCCGCCCCAATGGGCCGGGCGTTCCGGATCATCAAGCGCACGACGCACCTGACAGTGCAGGTGACCGAGCGGCCGCAGAAGGTGAAGGCCGTGGGTTCTGATGCTGCGACCACCCGGGCATCGCGTTCGAAGAAGACTCCGCCCGCGGCGGCCGAGTAAGAGGGAGATCACAGTGGGCCAGAAAGTTCACCCGTACGGATTCCGGATCGGGTTCAACAAGACCTGGAAGTCACGCTGGTTTGCGGATAAAGACTACGCCGACCTGCTGCATGAAGACCTGGCACTGAAGCGTGAGCTGAAGCGCCGGTTCCAGCATGCCGGTGTGGCCAAGGTGGAAGTTGAACGCGCGGCCAATAAACTGAAGATCGATATCCACACCTCGCGTCCCGGGATCATCATCGGGCGCAAGGGGCAGGAAGTCGACAAGCTCAAGCAGGAAATCCAGAAGCGCACCAAGCGCGAGGTGTTCATCAACATCCAGGAAATCCAGAAGCCCGAGCTTGACGCCCAGCTGGTGGGAGAGTCGGTGGCCATGCAGCTCGAGAAGCGCGTGGCGTTCCGTCGGGCCATGCGCAAGGCGGTCGAATCGGCGCTGCGGTTTGGCGCGCGTGGCATCAAGGTGCGGGTGTCGGGTCGTCTGAACGGGGCGGAAATCGCCCGCTCGGAATGGTATCTGCACGGGCAGTTGCCGCTGCAGACGCTGCGTGCCGACATCGACTACGGCTTTGCGGAAGCCAGCACGACCTACGGACAGATTGGCGTGAAGGTGTGGCTCTACAAGGGCGAGCGCCTGACGCCGCGGGTGGGGCGTGAAGAGGAATTCGGCGGCGGTCGTCCCGACCGTGACCGGGATCGTGATCGCGATCGGGGGCCTCGGCGTCCTCGACCTGAGGCCCGCGGGTAGCGGCGGGCGGCATTGAAGGACTGACATCATGTTGATGCCGAAGAAGGTCAAATACCGCAAGCAGCAGCGCGGTCGGATGTGTGGCAAGGCGTGGCGCGGCTCAGACGTCTCGTTCGGAGACTTCGGGCTGAAGGCGCTCGAGCCGTGCTGGCTGACCGACCGGCAGATTGAGGCGGCGCGTGTGGCAATGACGCGCTTCATCAAGCGCGGTGGGAAGATCTGGGTGCGGGTGTTCCCTGACAAGCCCGTGACCAAGAAACCCCAGGAAACCCGTATGGGTAAGGGCAAGGGTGCTCCTGAGGGCTGGGTGGTCGTGGTGCGTCCGGGTCGGATCCTGTTCGAGATGGAAGGGGTGCCGGAGGCCGATGCCCGCCGGGCCATGGAGCTGGCGTCCGCCAAGCTCCCCATCAAGACCAAGTTTGCGATGCGGTTTGCGCAGGAGAAAGTGTCATGAAGGCGGTCGAACTGAGAGACCTCGACGTGGACGGCCTGCAGGTGAAGGCGCAGGAGCTTGACGACCAGCTGTTCCGGATGCGGATTCAGAAGTCGCTGGGCCAGCTTGAGGCCCCCGGCAAGATGAAGGATGTGCGCCGCGACCTGGCCCGCATCAAGACCATTCTCAGAGAGAAGGCGAAGTAGTCATGGCGGCGAAGGCAGAACTGCAGGGCGTGGTCGTCAGCGACAAGATGCAGAAGAGCGTCGTGGTGGCGGTCGAGCGTCGGGTCCAGCACCCGGTGTACGGCAAGACCCAGAAGCGGACCAGCCGCTTCGTGGCGCACAACGAAGGTGAGACGGCCCGCCTGGGCGACCGGGTGGCGATCACTGAAACGCGACCGATGAGCGCCCGCAAGCGCTGGACGGTGACGCGCGTCATCGAGCGCGCGGCGCAGGTGTAGGAGGAGGCGACCTATGATCCAGATGCGATCGATTCTTGATGTCGCCGATAATTCGGGGGCGCGGAAGATTTCCGTGATCAACCCCATCGGCGGCTCGACCGGGCGCTATGCCTACCTGGGCGACATCATCACGGCCAACGTGAAGGAGGCGTCGCCCGAGTCGAATGTGAAGAAGGGCCAGGTCGTCAAGGCCGTGGTCGTGCGGGTGCGGAAGGAGCAGCGCCGGAAGGACGGCAGCTATATCCGGTTCGACCGCAACGCGGCGGTGCTAATCAACGACCAGGGGGACCCGATCGGCACACGCGTGTTCGGTCCGGTGGCGCGTGAACTGCGTGAGCGCCGCTTCATGAAGATTATTTCGCTGGCGCCCGAGGTGCTGTAGTCATGCCGTCGATGAGCATTCGGAAGAACGACCAGGTGGCGGTGCGCGCCGGCAAGGACCGCGGCAAGCAGGGGCGCGTGCTGTCGGTGCTGGTGGACAAGAACCGGGTGGTGGTGGAGGGCGTGAACATCATCAAGCGCCATACCAAGCCGAACCCAACCAAAAACATCAAGGGCGGCATTGTCGAGCGCGAGGCGCCGATTCATGCCAGCAATGTGATGCTGGTCGACCCGGAGACGGGAAAGCCAACCCGCATCGGGCACACGACCCTGGCTGATGGCCGTCGGGTGCGCATTGGCCGCAAGAGCGGCGCGCAGGTGGACAAATGAATTCGAAGCTGACGCGGTTGCGCGCAAAATATGAGCAGGACGTGATTCCCGGCCTCACCAAGGAGTTCGGGTACACGAACGTCATGGCCGTGCCCAAGGTCACCAAGGTGGTGATCAACATGGGGCTGGGCGATGCGACGCAGAACGCCAAGGTCGTGGACGTCGGGGCCGACGAGCTGGGGAAGATCACCGGCCAGAAGGCGGCCGTGCGTCGGGCCAAGAAGTCCATCGCGCAGTTCAAGGTGCGCCAGGGCATGCCTATCGGGGCGATGGTCACGCTGCGGGGCGAGCGAATGTATGAGTTCCTCGACCGTCTGTTCAGCATCGCGCTGCCGCGTGTGCGCGACTTCCGCGGCGTGTCGTCGCGCGGGTTCGACGGGCGTGGCAACTACACGCTGGGTCTGCGTGACCAGTTGATCTTCACGGAGATCGATTATCTGAAGGTCGACAAGGCGCGCGGGATGAACCTGTGCGTGGTGACCACGGCCCGAACCGATGCGGAGGCCCGCAAGCTGCTGCAGCTGCTGGGCATGCCGTTCCGTCAGAACTAAGAGAGGACAAGCGCTGTGGCCACCAAAGCGAAGAAGGCGCGCGAAAAGAAGACGCTGAAGTTTGAGGTTCGTCACCGGAATCGGTGCCGCCGATGCGGCCGGTCTCGGGCGTATCTGCGGAAGTTCGGGATGTGCCGTCTGTGTTTCCGTGAGCTCGCGCTCACGGGCGACGTGGCCGGTGTGACGAAGAGTAGCTGGTAAGCCCCCTGGGACCCGGGCGGTGCGCCGCCCTGCGCCGGGGACTGTTGAATTGCTGAAGAGCCGAGAGAGTCATGACTGATCCGATTGCCGATATGCTGACGCGCATCCGCAACGCCGTGCATTCCAGGCATGCGCGCGTGGAGTTGCCCGCGTCGACGCTGAAGACCGAAATCGCGAAGATTCTGCAGGACGAGGGGTATATCGCCGGCTACAAGCTGGTGGACACGCCCTCCGAGCGGCCTGGCAAGGCGCCGCGGCAGGTGATGCGCGTATTTCTCAAGTATGGTCCCGGGGGCGAGCGGGTGATTTCCGGGCTCGAGCGGGTGAGCCGTCCTGGACGCCGGGTATACAGCGGCCACGACGGGGTGCCGTCGGTGCTCGGGGGCCTGGGGGTCAACATCCTGACGACCTCCCGCGGGGTCATGACGGGGCGCGCCGCCCGGAAGGCCGGAATCGGCGGCGAAATCCTCTGCAACGTCTGGTAACGCCATGTCGAGAATTGGAAAAAAGCCCATTGCGATCCCGAAGGGGGTCACCGTCAAAATCGACGGCCATGCCGTTGAAGTCAAGGGCCCCAAGGGGCAGATGCGTCAGGCGTTGCCGCCGGGCGTGACTGCGGTCGTCGAGGACGGCCAGTTGCTGACGCGCAAGTCGAGCGACGACCGGGCCCTCGACAAATTCCATGGCCTGGCCCGCAGCCTGGTGAACAACGCTGTGCTGGGCGTCACCGATGGCTGGAAGCGCGAACTCGACATCGTCGGCGTCGGGTATCGTGCCGAGCTCAAGGGGCAGCAGATGACGCTGGCTCTGGGCTATTCCCATCCGGTGGTGTTCGACGTGCCCAAGGGCATCGACGTCACCATTGACAAGCAGACCCACATTACGGTGACGGGCGTTGACCGTCAGCTCGTGGGGCAGGTGGCCGCCAACCTGCGCAGCCTGCGCAAGCCCGATCCGTACCAGCAGAAGGGTGTGCGGTACACGGGTGAAGTGCTGAAGAAGAAGGCCGGAAAGACCGGAGCGTAGCGATGAGGATTCTGACGAAAGAAGACCGGCGCGACCGGATCAAGTTCCGTATCCGCAAGCGCCTCAGTGGCACGGCGGAGCAGCCCCGTTTGACGGTATTCCGCAGCGGCGCGCACATGTATGCCCAGGTCATCAACGATGAGACCGGGCACACGCTGGCGGCGGCCTCAAGCGTCGAGCCGGCAATGAAGGCCGCGATGGCCGACGGCGCCCGTGGGGGCAACCAGAAGGGGGCGGCGGCGGTCGGCAAGGCCATCGCTGAGCGCCTGAAGGAACAGGGCATCACGCGCGTGGTGTTCGACCGCAACGGATTTCTGTATCACGGTCGCGTGCGCGCCGTGGCCGAGGCCGCCCGAGAGGCCGGCCTCCAGTTCTGAAGGTGCATGATGCCGACACGCGAGAAAATTGATTCGTCGCAGATGGAAATGAAGGACACCGTGGTGGCGATCAATCGCGTTACCAAGGTGGTCAAGGGGGGCAAGAACCTCAGCTTCAGTGCACTGGTGGTCGTTGGCGACGGCCAGGGCATTGTGGGGTATGGGGTGGGCAAGGCCAAGGAAGTGCCCTCGGCCATCAAGAAGGGCATTGAGGCGGCCAAGAAGAACCTGATCCGCGTGCCCCTGCAGGGGACGACGGTGCCGCATCCGGTGATCGGGCGCTACGGCGCCGGTCGGGTGCTGCTGAAGCCGGCGCCGGAAGGCACCGGCATCATCGCGGGCGGCGCGGTGCGTGCCGTGGTGGAATCGGCGGGCGTGTCGAACGTCCTGACCAAGTCGCTGGGGACGGCCAACCCGCACAATGTGGTGCGGGCGGCCTTCACGGCGCTGGAACAGTTGAAAGATCCCGGGATGGTCGCCCGGCTCCGCGGCAAGGATGTCGAGGAGTTGCTGGCCGCCCGTTCGTAGGACGCAGACCATGGCCAAGGCTACCTCGACAAAGATGCTCAAGATCACGCTGCTGCGCAGCCCCATTGGGTTCAACCGGACTCAGGCGGCGACGGTGCAGGGCATGGGCCTGCGGAAGATCCGCCATACGGTGGAGCTGGCGGATACGCCTGAAACCCGCGGCATGATTCACAAGGTGCGCCACCTGGTGCAGGTGGTGGAGTAGGCGCATGAGTCTCAATAATCTGAAGCCGGCCCCCGGGTCGAAGTTCAACCGCAAGCGCGTCGGCCGCGGCCCGGGATCGGGCAATGGCAAGACCGCCGGTCGCGGCAACAAGGGTGCCCAGTCGCGTTCGGGCTACTCCTACAAGCGCGGGTTTGAAGGCGGCCAGATGCCGCTGCATCGCCGTGTGCCGAAGCGCGGGTTCAACAACACCGACTTCCGCATGGAGTATGCGGTCGTCAATCTGGACCAGCTGGAGAAGACGTTCGAGGCCGGCGCGACCGTGACGCCCGAATCGCTGCGTGCCGTCGGGCTTGTGCGTGACCGTCAGGCCCGCATCAAGCTGCTGGGACGAGGCGAGCTCCACAAGGCCCTGACCGTCCAGGTGCACAAGTTCAGCGGGACCGCCGCTGAAAAAATCGCGGCCGCTGGTGGCCGCGCCGACGCACTCAGCCACTGATTGAGGCGACGCCTGTGTTCGAGAGCCTGAGAAACCTGTTCGCTGTCGCCGACCTGCGGAACCGCGTGCTCTTCACGCTGGGCTTGCTGGCGGTGTATCGGGTGGGCAACCATATCCCGACTCCGGGCGTGAACCCGGAGGCCCTGGCCATCCTGGCGCAGCAGGCCCAGAACACCATGTTCGGCCTCTACGACATGTTCACCGGGGGCAGCCTGTCGCGGATCACGATCTTCGCGCTGGGCGTGATGCCGTACATCAGCTCGTCCATCATTCTGCAGCTGCTGACGGTCGTCTGGCCGTATCTTGAGCGGCTGTCGAAGGAAGGGGAGCTGGGTCGCCGCAAGATCACGCAGTACACGCGGTATCTCACGCTGGTGCTCGCCGCCGTGCAGGCGCTGGGCATTGCGGTCTGGCTTGAGCGCAACACCGACATCCCCGGAGGTCTGCCGCTGGTGTACGACCCGGGTTGGGGCTTCCGTCTGGGCGCCATGATCACGCTCACCACCGGGACCATGTTCATCATGTGGCTGGGCGAGCAGATTACCGAGCGCGGCATCGGGAACGGCATGTCCCTCATCATTTTCTCGGGGATCGTCGTCAATCTGCCGCGCGCGGTGTTCGCGACGTTCGACCAGATGCGCACCGGACAGATCAGCCTGCTGGTAATCGCCCTGCTGGGAGTGGTCATGGTGGGGGTCATTGCGGCGATCATCATGGTCGAGCGTGGACACCGGCGGATCACCGTGCAGTATGCCAAGCGCGTGGTCGGACGCCGCCAGTACGGTGGGTCGTCAACCCACATTCCGCTCAAGGTGAACACGGGCGGAGTGATTCCGGTAATCTTCGCCAGCTCCATCCTGACGTTCCCCAGCACGCTGGTGGGCATGATGCAGGCCGGCGGCTGGGCCGAGACGTTTGTCCGCCAGATTCAGTACGGCATGCCGCTCTACAACCTGCTCTACGTCGTGCTGATTGTGTTCTTCGCGTATTTCTACACGGCCATCATCTTCAACCCGGATGACGTCGCCGAGAACATGCGGAAGTACGGCGGATTCATTCCCGGGGTGCGTCCCGGTAAGCGGACGGCCGAATACATCGACACGATTCTTGCGAAAATTACACTGGTAGGTGCGGGCTACCTGGCGCTGGTGGCCATTCTTCCTGAATTCCTGCTGACCGGATTCAAGGTGGCGCCCATTCCGTTCATCGGCGAATCGCTCGACGCGATTCTGCCCCGATGGATCACGCAGGGGCTGAATGTGCCATTCTTCTTCGGCGGTACTTCCCTGCTCATCGTGGTGGGTGTGGCCATGGATACCGTGAACCAGGTGGAGTCGCAGCTCATCATGCGCAACTACGACGGGTTCATGAAGAAGACACGGATTCGCGGCCGACGCGGGTGACCCGTGGCGCTGAACGTAATCATGCTGGGACCTCCGGGTGCCGGCAAGGGGACGCAGGCTGAAGTGTTTGCGCGGGAGTTTGGGCTCCCGAAGATTTCGACGGGCGATATCCTCCGCGAAGAAATGCAAAGCGGAAGTGAGCTCGGGCGGGCCGTCAAGGCGGTGATGAACCGGGGGGAACTGGTCGGCGACCAGCTCATCATCGGCATCGTCCGTGAGCGGCTGGCGCGACCGGATGCGGAGCCGGGCTTTGTGCTCGACGGCTTCCCTCGGACGGTGGGGCAGGCCGAAGCGCTCGATGGACTGATGGGCGGGCGCGACCCGCTCATCATCGTCGAGATGCAGGTGGCGGATGAAGAGATTGTCCGGCGTGTGAAGTCACGCCGGGTGTGCAGTGTGTGCGGGGCCAGCGTGTCGGCGTTCGGCGGCAAGCCCCTGGCGGTGAAGCGGTGTCAGCACTGCGGCGGGGCCCTGGTCACGCGTGCGGACGACACCGAAACGGTGGTGAGGGAGCGGCTGAAGGTCTACTGGCGCGAGACGCGCCCGATGATCGAGTACTACCGCGACCGGGCCACGTTCCGCCGGCTGAACGGGGCTCAGGCTCCCGAGGCGGTTCGGAGTGAGCTGGAGTCGGCCATTTTTTCGGTGGCCGGTGTGCTCCAGCTGGTGGTCCCTCAGCGGAGGTCGGCGTGATTATCTGCCGGTCGCCCGAGGAGATCGGGAAGCTGGCACGGGTGAATGCGCTGGTGGCGCAGGTGCTGGCAGAGCTGATGCGGGTGGTCGAACCTGGCGTCTCGACGCGGGACCTCGACGAGTTGGCTGAACGGCGGTTGCGCGAGGCAGGAGCCTTGCCGGCGTTCAAGGGGTATCACGGATATCCGGCCACCATCTGCGCATCGGTGAACGAGCAGGTGGTGCACGGCATTCCGAATGCCCGCCCCCTGACGAGCGGGGATATCGTGTCGGTCGACATGGGAGCCAAGCTCGACGGATTTTTCGGGGACTCGGCGGTCACGGTGCCGGTGGGCACGGTGAGCGCAGACGCCCAGCGGTTGCTGGCGGTGACCAGTGCCTCGCTCGATCGGGCGCTGGAGGCGGTGAAGCCGGGGAACCGGGTGCAGGACATCGGCGCGGCGGTGCAGCAGCACGTGGAAGCGCACGGGTTCTCGGTGGTGCGCGAGTTCGTGGGGCACGGTATCGGAACGGCGCTTCATGAGGAGCCGCAGATTCCGAACTACGGCACGCCCGGACGCGGGGCGCGCCTGGCCGAGGGGATGGTGCTGGCGATTGAGCCGATGGTCAATGCGGGGAAACCTGCAGTGAAGGTCCTCGGCGACGGATGGACGGCGGTGACGAAGGACGGTAGCCTGTCGGCGCACTTCGAACACACCGTGGTGGTGACGGCCGAGGGGTGTCGGATTCTGACACTGCGGCCACGCGAGGCCTGACCGGTGGCGCAGGGGGGGGAGACCGTGGCGGTGGTGACGGCTCTTCTGCCCAGTGAGCTGGTGCAGGTGACGGTGGAAGGCGAGACGCATCAGGTGGTGGCGCATCATGCCGACCCGGTGCGACGGAATTATGTGCGACTGGTCGTCGGCGACCGAGTGCGCGTGGCACTGATGCCCCGCGACCGAGGACGCGGGCGGATCGTGGAGAGGCTGTAGAGGAATCAAGCGATGAAGGTACGAGCATCAGTCAGGAAGATCTGCGACAAGTGCAAGGTCGTCCGCCGCCGTGGGGTGGTGCGGGTGATTTGCTCCAACCAGAAGCACAAGCAGCGGCAAGGATAAGGCGAGGACCTATGGCACGTATTTCAGGTGTCGATCTTCCGCGCACCAAGCGGGTGGAGATCGGGCTCACGTATATCTTCGGGATTGGGCGTCACCGCTCGAACCTGATTCTTGAAGCAGCGGGCGTCAGCGGTGACGTGCGCGTCAAGGACCTCACTGACGACGACGTCCGGAAGATTACCCGGGTGATCGAAGAGCAGGGGGGCGTGGAAGGCGATCTCCGGAAGGAGATTTCGATGAATATCAAACGTCTCATCGAAATCGGGAGTTTCCGCGGCAGCCGGCATCGCCGGAGCCTGCCGGCCCGGGGTCAGCGGACGCGCACCAACGCGCGCACGCGCAAGGGTCCGCGCAAGGGCGCAGTGGCCAAGAAGAAGACGGTGTAAGCCATGGCAAAGACCGAGTCAGCGGCAGGCAAGGATTCGCGCAAGAAGAAGACGTTCAAGAAGCGCGGCGAGAAACGCGTGGTGCATCACGGCTTCGTGCATGTGCAGGCGTCCTTCAACAACACGCTCATCACCATCACCGATGCCGAAGGCGCCGTCGTGTCCTGGTCGAGCGCCGGGGCGATTGGGTTCAAGGGGTCGCGCAAGGGCACGCCCTTCGCCGCCACCCAGGCAGCCCTCACGGCGACGAACACCGCGAAGACGTTTGGCATGCGCTCCTGCGACGTACTGGTCAAGGGGCCTGGTTCCGGTCGTGAGTCGGCCATCCGGGCGCTGGCGACGGCGGGCCTCGACGTGAAGTCGATCCGCGATGTCACCCCGATTCCCCACAACGGATGCCGGCCGCCGAAGCGGCGGCGCGTGTAACTTCAGAACAGACGACAAGGATCGATATTCATGGCTCGTTACAACGGACCTGCCTGCCGACTCTGCCGCCGCGAAGGCATGAAGCTCTATCTCAAGGGCGAGCGGTGCTACACCGAGAAGTGCGCCATTGAAAAGCGCAATACGCCTCCGGGCCAGCACGGCCGGGCGCGCAAGGCCAAGATGGTGGGCTACGGCGTGCAGCTGCGCGAGAAGCAGAAGGTCAAGCGCATTTACGGCGTGCTGGAAGACCAGTTCCGCCGCTACTTCGAGCAGGCCGATCGCACGCGTGGCATCACGGGTGAGACGCTGCTGCAGCTGCTGGAGCGCCGTCTGGACAATGCCGTCTACCGGATGGGCTTCGCGACATCACGCGCGCAGGGACGCCAGCTGGTGCTGCACGGCCACTTCCTCGTGAATGGCAAGAAGGTCGACGTGCCGTCCTATTCGCTGAAGTCCGGCGATGTGGTGTCGGTCCGCGAATCGAGCCGCGAGAATGCCTCCATTGTGCACGCGATGGAAGAGGTGAAGGGCCGCGGGATCCCCGAGTGGCTGACCCTCGACGGCATCGCCGGCAAGGTCATGGGCCTGCCGTCGCGCCAGCAAATCAACCTGCCCGTGCAGGAACAGCTCATCGTCGAGTTGTACAGCAAGTAATGTGACAGGGCGCGTCCGGAGCGGAAGCTCCGGACCTCCGCCGCCACGCCATCGGCCCGCAGCTCGGCAGACCTGCAGCGGGAGGCCGGTGGTTGATGACCGCAGGTCTGGAGGCCGGGCTGCCGGCCCGCATGGCGAAAGGACACGACAATGCCTGAATTTCTGCGCCCCAAGCGCCTTGAGTTTGAGAAGGAAACCCTGTCCGACCGGTTCGGGCGGTTCTATGCCCAGCCGTTCGAACGCGGTTTCGGTACCACGGTGGGCAACGCCCTGCGCCGTGCGCTGCTGTCGTCGATCGAAGGCGCGGCCATCACG
>JBIIDF010000217.1:0-5462 GCA_044238535.1 Vicinamibacterales bacterium | reverse complement strand
AGGGTTCGTGGAGCGGAGGACGCCATCCGCCTCGAATTCCGGGTGCAGCCACGCAGCGCTCCCGACGAATCACGCCTGTGGTTGTCTGATGCGACGCTGCGGGAGATCGGGTTCGCGCTCGGGGTGCCCGCGGGCGCGCCCGACGCGGCACAGTTCTACCTGCGCGCCTTGCCGCGGCAGGTCTGGGTCGCCTTCGAGATGGACGGTGAGGCGTTTGCGCCGATGGCGCGGCAACTGGCGCTGGGGGCCATGCCAGCGCGCGCAGGCAGGTGGCCCGCGCTCGATCCCAGTCGTCTTGTACCGATCGATGCGGGCCTCAATCGCGCATATCTTCAGGCGCGCTGGCGTGAGCGCCCCGTGCTGGTGATTCCCGCTGTGGTCGCCATGCGCTATGAGCAGCATCCGACCCGAGGACCGTCGGTCTGGGGGCAGATCACCACGATGGGCCAGTCCACGGTGCAGGTGCCTCAGCGCCTTCGGCAGACGATGGCCCGCGCGGGCTGGCTCTCGAATGCGGACGATGCGTCCGGGCAGGCGTCGGAGGCACCACGCGCTCCCCGATACGACGTGGTGTTGGGGGTGGGGCGACTCGGCGCCGTCTGGGTCGAGGACGTCCGGCCGCACCGGAAGTAGACCGCGCAGGGCCCACGGCCGGCGGCGAGGCGGCCGTCCGTGAGCGTCTGCAGGGCGGCGCTGCTCAGCCGAGCAGGTTCTTGGCAATCGTCATCAGCTGCATGTTCGACGTGCCTTCGTAGATCTGGCCAATCTTCGCGTCGCGGTAGAGCTTCTCGACGGGATAGTCCTTCACGAAACCGTAGCCACCATAGAGATTGATGGCCATGGAGGTCACCCGCTCGGCCACCTCGGACGAGACAATCTTGCACATGGCCGCTTCCTGCAGGAAGGGCAGGTTTGCATCGCGCAGACGGGCAGCGTTGTAGACCAGCAGGCGGGCTGACTCGACGTCGATGGCCATACGGGCGAGCTGGAACTGCACGCCCTGAAAATCTCCGATGGCCTTGCCGAACTGCTTGCGTTCCTTCACGTAGCCGATGGTGTGGTCCAGCGCTCCCTGGGCCAGGCCGACCATCTGCGCTCCGATGCCGATGCGTCCCTCGTTCAGGGTTTCAATCGCCACCTTGTAGCCCTTGCCGAGCGCGCCCAGGATCTGGGATTTCGGCACGAGGCAGTCTTCAAAGAGCAACTCGCAGGTGCTGCTCGCGCGAATACCGAGTTTGTCCTCCTTCTTCCCGACGGTGAACCCCGGCGTGTCCCGGTCGACCATGAACGCGGTGATCCCCCGATAGCCGGCGTCCGGATTCACGGTGGCGAAGACAATGAACACATCGGCTTCGTTGCCGTTCGTGATCCACAGCTTGCGACCGGTAATCCGGTAGCTGTCGCCCTCCTCGACCGCGCGTGTGGTCAAGGCGAAGGCATCGCTCCCCGAGCCGGCCTCGGACAGGCAATACGCACCCACGCTGCGTGCGGCGAGGCGGGGCAGATAGCGGTGGCGCAGCGCCTCGGAACCCCAGCGCATGACGGCGTTGATGACGAGCGTGTTCTGCACGTCGACCAGCACGCCGACGGAGGGGTCGACGCGCGACAGGGATTCGACGACGAGGACGGCGTCGAAGAACGACATGCCGGTGCCGCCATGGGACTCCGGTATTTCAATGCCCATGAAGCCCTGGTCGAACAGCTGGTCCACCAGCGTTCGTGGCATCGTGGCGTGTTCATCCATCTCGCGTGAACGCGGACGGATCTCCTTGTCGGCAAATTCGTAAACGCTGTTTTTCAGCAGCGTCTCATCGTCTGACAGCACGGTGAGCGCGGTGGTCTTGCTCATGGATAGCCTCTGTAACTGCTTCGAAAATAAGGGCGAAACCCTTGCGGGTCGATCATCGTCCCAATGGTATCATCGGGAAAATTTCCCCCCGAAGAGGAGACGACGATGCGACCGCTCTTCAGTCTGCTCGGAGCGCTGGTGCTGGCTGGCGCGGTGTTGACCGCGCAGCAGCCGGCCACGGGCAGTGCCCCCGGGTCGTCTGCGGGGCAGCCGCGTCCTGAGACCCCACCCCCTGGGGCCACCGCACCGGCGACCGGGACCCGGAGTGCGGGTGCGGTGCCTGGTCAGACGGCGGCGACCACGCCCGGCGGCGACGGCGCCAGCCAGCCGGTGTTCCGTGCGGGCATCAATTTTGTTCGGGTAGACGTGATCGCCACCGACCGCCAGGGTAATCCCGTCGACGGTCTGACCAAGGACGATTTCGAGGTCTTTGAAGACGGGAAGCCGCAGGCCATCGACACCTTCCGCCTGATCAGGGTGGACACCACCGCACCCGAGTACACCACCCGTACCATCCGCACCCGCCAGGATGAAGAGAATGCGGCCGCTGATGAATCGGCCCGCATCTTCGTGTTCTTTCTCGACGACTACAACGTGCGCGTCGGCAACGCCATGGCCGCCCGACGCGAGATCGCCGATTTCATTCGCACGCAGCTGGCACCAACTGACCTGATTGCGGTGATGTATCCGCTGACGCCGCTCGATGCGGTGGTGCTGACGCGAAACCACGACAGTGTCATTCGGACCGTCGAGCAGTTCGAGGGCCGGAAGTTCCGGTACCAGCCGCGGAACGCCATCGAGGACAAGTATGCGCAGCAGCCGACTGAAATCGTCGAGCGCATCAGGCGACAGGTGTCGCTATCGGCACTGAAGGGGCTGTCGATCAAGCTGGGCGCGTTGCGCGAGGGACGCAAGGCCATCGTGCTCGTCAGCGAAGGCTACACGGCGATGCTGCCCCCGCAGATGCGCGACGCCGTGGCGGGCTTTACCGGACTGGGGAACAACGCCTGGGGCAATCCGCTGGCCGGCGAGAACGACATCAACGAGCAGCGGGCGCGGACGATGGCCGAGTTTGATCTGCAGAGCGAGTTGCAGTCCGTGTTCGATGCGGCGAATCGCACCAACACCGCGATCTATGCCGTCGATCCACGCGGGCTGTCGACTGGCGAGTTCGACATTCAGGACAACATCGGGTCGCGACAGAGTCAGGACGCGCTGCGGCAGACCATGGCGTCGCTGCAGATGCTGGCCGAGAACACCGACGGACGCGCCATCATCAACCGCAACGACTTGAGCGAGGGGATGAAGCAGATCGTCAGAGATGCGAGTGCCTACTATCTCATCGGCTACAACTCGACACAGGCACCCCAGGATGGCCGGTTCCACCAGATTCGGGTTCGCCTGAAGAAGCCCGGCGTTCAGGTGCGGGCCCGCAAGGGCTACTGGGCGTTGTCGCCGACCGAAGCCGTGCGTGCGGCAGCACCCGCCCCGGCGGGCCCACCGCCTGCGGTCGCCAAGGCCGTCGCCAGTCTGGCGCCGGCGGGTAGCGGGGGACGTCGCTACGTGCGGACCTGGTCGGGTGTCTCTTCCGGAGATGAGGGGCGCACGCGGGTGACGTTCGTCTGGGAGCCCGTGCCTGCCCCGCCTGGTGTGCGGCGTGACGAGATGACCGCGGTGACGCTGACGGCCACGACGGCCAGAGGCGCATCGGTGTTTGCGGGGCCGGTAGGCGTCGTGGACACCTCGAGAATGGCGCAGGTGGTGGCCTTCGACGCGCCGCCGGGCAAGCTGCGTTTGAAGGTGGCGGTCGAGGGCAGCGGTGGCACCGTGCTCGACAACGAAGACCGTGAACTGGCCGTTCCCGATCTGACGGCCCCCGACCTGCGGCTCTCCACCCCGCGTGTCTTTGTGGCCAGAACGGCGCGCGACTATCAGCAGTTGAAGGCGGCTCCGGCGGCGACACCGGTCGCCACGCGCGAGTTCCGGCGAACGGAACGGATGCTCGTGCGGGTGGAGCCTGTGGGGGCCGCGGGTGTGGCCGCCACCGTCACGGCACGCCTGCTGAACAAGCAGGGCCAGAAGATGCTCGATTTGTCGGCGGAATCGGCTCCAGGTGAGCCTGGCGACCGTCAGGTCGAGTTGCCGCTGTCGAGCCTGCCAGTGGGCGAGTACCTGCTGGAAGTGTCCGCGAGCGCGGCTGACGCTCCAGCGGCCACCGAGCTGGTGGCCTTCCGCGTGACGGGCTAGGGCGAACGAGGCAGGGGAGGGGGCAGGCGCGCGGGCGCGAACCTGCCCCCGGCTGAGCTACGCGTACATTCCGCGCATCTTGGTGACCGTCGCCACGCGGTTGATGGCGACGATATAGGCCGCCGTGCGCATGTCGACGTTGTAGTGCTGCGCGGTCTTCAGCACCGCGTCGAACGCCTGCACCATCTTCGCTTCCAGGCGGTCGTTGACCTCGCGCTCCGACCAGAAATAGCCGTGCCGGTCCTGCACCCATTCAAAGTACGAGACGCTCACGCCACCGGCATTGGCGAGGATGTCGGGTACCACGAAGACGCCGCGGGCATGCAGGGCCTGATGGGCGGCAGGGGTCGTCGGCCCGTTCGCCCCTTCGACGACCAGCCGTGCCGAAATCCGGCTGGCATTGGCTTCGGTGATCTGGTTCTCGAGCGCGGCCGGAATCAGGATGTCGACGGGCAGCCCGAAGATATCTGCGGCCGCCAGCGGCTCGCCACCGGCGAACCCGGCGACCGTCTTGTGACGGGCCACATGCGCCTGCAACGCGGGAATGTCGAGGCCGGTGGCGTTGTAGACGCCCCCCTGCCAGTCGGTGACGCCCACGATGATGGCTCCCTGCTCGGCGAGCAACTGCGCGGCAATGGCGCCGACGTTGCCAAAGCCCTGCACGGCCACCGTCGCGCCCTTGAGGGCAAAGCCCAGGTGACGCGACGATTCGCGCGCGGAAATCATGACGCCGCGGCCCGTGGCCTCGCGGCGGCCCAGGGATCCACCCATCTCGACCGGCTTGCCGGTGACGACCGCGGTGGACGTGTGCCCCACGTGCATCGAGTAGGTGTCGGAGAACCACGCCATGATCTGTTCGTTGGTGTTGACGTCGGGCGCAGGCACATCCTTGTCGGGCCCGATGGCGTCGATGATTTCCGCGGTGTAGCGCCGGGTGAGGGCTTCGAGTTCGCGGCGTGACATCTTCGTCGGGTCGCAGATGACCCCGCCCTTGCCGCCGCCGAAGGGCAGCTGGGCCACGGCGCACTTCCAGGTCATCCACGCGGCGAGCGCCGTGACTTCGTCCAGCGTGACCCCCGGGTGATACCGGATGCCGCCCTTGGCCGGGCCGAGGGTGATGTTGTACTGCACGCGATAGCCGGTAAAGACTTCGATCTCGCCGTTGTCCATCTGCACCGGACACGACACGACAATCTGCCGTCGGGGGTGGGTGAGCATCTTCCAGATGCCCTGGTCGAGATTCAGAATGCGTGCGGCGCCTTCAAACTCCTGAAGCATTGCGCCGAAGACTGTGCCCTGTTCCGCCATGACTGCGTCTCCTGAAAGAGGAACAAACGTCCCACCGTAGTCCGGCCGCACGGGCGAT
>JBIIDF010000216.1:0-5466 GCA_044238535.1 Vicinamibacterales bacterium | reverse complement strand
ACCGCGGGGTCACGGTGATTCGCGTGAGTGCGCGCTCGAGGATCGGCGACCCGCGAAGGCCGACGAACACCGCGTCGGCCGGCAGGGACAGATCCCAGTCGGCCTGGCCGGCGTCCCCGGCCAGCTCACGGGTCATCAGGGGCGGGCCGGTACGACCGACCTGCAGTCCGACGATCTCGGGTGCGGCCCACACGGCGGGGGGCCACTCGAGTCTCACTCGATACTCGCCGGCGGGCAGCGCCCAGCGCCCGTTGAGCAGCACGCGCAGCGGCTGCGGTTCCGTGCGCAGACCCGGCGTCACCTGCAGTGCCAGCATCGACAGGCTGTCTGTCGCGGCCACCCGCGTCAGCGGTGTGTAGAGCAGGGCCATCGGACGCGCGCGTGGGTCGAAGCTGTCGAGCGAGGCGCGTCGCGATTGTGCCAGCGGCGTCGGACCTGCCCTGAGGGCGTCGCCTGGCCACAGGGCCACGGCGGTGCCCGCCACGATCATGGTGGCGGCGATAGCGGCAAGGGCCCGGGCCGCCTCGACACCGGGAGCCGCAGGACGTTGCCGCCGCAGCGTGCGTGAGGCGACCACGGCGGCGGCGATCCAGAGACCGGTCTGGAGGAGCGCGGTGGTCACGGCATCGTGACGGAACGACGGCAGGGCCCGCCAGGCCTCGTTGAGCGGCGATGCCCACACGAGCAGCGGTGAGAGACCCGGGAATCCACGCAGGCTCATCGTCATGGCGTCCGTGCCCAGCGCGACCGCGCTGCCCCAGAGCCCGAGCCAGAGCAGGCTGTGTCGCATCGCGCGCAGCGCGGATCGTGGTGGTGCCGCGCTCCAGCCTGCCGCCACCACCGGCGCCAGCAGGGGCAGGACCGCTGCCAGCGGCCAGAGCGGACCGCGGTCTCCGCCCCACCACTCGGTGTGCCGGGCACAGATCGAGGCCAGTGTGACGACGGCGGTCACGGTCGTGATCACGTGCACACGTGCGGTCACACCACGCTGCCAGAGGACGCGCGCTCCGGTGACGGACACCCACAGCGTCGGCACCCACACCAGCAGGCCGTGCCGCTGATCGAACAGCAGGCCAAGCAGTCCGGCGAGCCACGTGACGCTGGACGTGGTCATTGGGAGGGCGACGTCCTGTGCCCACGGCCCGGGCAGGGCGACCAGGCCGGACGCGCGGAGGACGATTGCCCCGAGAAACGGCAACACCAGCGCCGCCAGCGTGGCCGGGGTGGGCGTGTGTGAGCGCGCGGTGACCGATGCGCCGGCGACACGCCCGAGCAGCAGCACCATGGCCAGGGGAATGGCGTCGGGTCCGACCCAGGTCAGCAGGCCGCACGCCAGCCCGGCCAGCCACGGAGCACGGGCTGCTGCTGCCGTTGCCACCAGGCTCATCATGGCCAGCGGCGCTCCCCCCATCCCCATCGTCTGCAGTGCAGGTATCGACAGCAGCACTGCGGCGGTGGCGAGGGCCGCGTCGCCCGCGTCGTCGGTCGACTGCCGGGCTGCCTGCCAGGTGCACCACGCCGCGACCATCACCAGTGCGAGCGCCGGCACCTGTTCACGCGGCGGGATGGGAGGCAGGTTGCCGTCCGGCAGTCCGACATGTGCGGCGACCGCCGCACTCAGCACGACGAGCGGGGTGACCGCGTGTGGCCACCACGCGGTCCATGGGGACGGCCACCAGGCGTGCGCGGAGGGACTGACGAGCAGGCTCCACGCCAGCACGCCAACGACGAGGGCCCAGACGGCTTCGCGCAGCGGTCCGGCCAGCAACCGGAACGCCGTCACGACGTCGGCGACCACCGGCACATACGGAAGCACCAGGACGGCGAGCGCGAGCAGCGGGAGCCAGCGGGTGTGCAGCGGCCGGCCGTCGGCGGGTGTGGGCGCGACGACCGACACGAGTCCGATCAGCGTGACGGCCGCGATGAGGAACCCCAGCAGGGCCTCCCACCCGGGCAGCAGGGCCAGGCGGACGGTCTGCTGCTCGAGCATCACGAGATCGAGCACGCCTCGCGAAACCCACCATGCGGCGGCGGTCACCAGTCCAGCGAGGATGGTGAAGAGAGGGAACCGCTGCGTCATGCGGGGCTGATTGTACAATCGCGCCCGTGAAACCCGCGGTGCTTCTCCTGTTGCTGCTGTCGGTCGGGGCGTGTCAGCCGGCGCCCTCGCCGGGACCGTCGGCCCGATCAACCGAGTTCGATCTCGTCATCGCCGGTGGCCGTCTGGTCGACGGCACGGGCGCGCCCTGGTCGCTGGCCGATGTGGGCATCGTGGGCGACCGCATCACGGCCATCGGTGACCTGCGGACGCGCACCACGACCCGGACCATTGATGCGGACGGGCTCTACGTGAGCCCGGGCTTCATCGACATGCTGGGGCAGTCGGAGTTCAACGTGCTGGCCGACAGCCGCGCGGCGTCGAAGATTACCCAGGGCGTCACCACCGAGATCACCGGTGAAGGCACCTCGATTGCGCCGCTGAACGACCGGCTCGCCGCCGAGGCCGAGCCGAACTACAAGGCGTTCGGGGTCTCACTCGACTTCCGCACATTGGGCGAGTACTTCGCGCGTCTGGAATCCCGGTCGCATCCGGCCATCAATATCGGCACGTTCGTGGGGGCTGGTGGCATCCGGTCGTATGTCGTGGGCGATTCCCAGCGTGCGGCCACGCCCGAGGAACTGCGACAGATGCAGCAGCTGGTGCGCGAGGCCATGGAGCAGGGCGCGCTGGGGCTGAGCACGTCGCTGCAGTATGTGCCCGACCGCTTTGCCTCGACGGATGAAATCGTGGCGCTGGCCCGGGTGGCCGCCGAGTATGGCGGGCGGTATCTGACCCATCAGCGGTCGGAATCGCACCAGATTCTCTCGTCGCTCGATGAGGCATTCGCGGTGGCCGAACAGGCGAAGATTCCCACCGAAATCTGGCATCTGAAGACCGCCTACCGTGCCAATTGGGGCCGGATGCCCGAGGTGCTGCGGCACATCGAGGCGGCGCGTGCGCGCGGGCTGGACGTGAGTGCGAACATCTATCCCTACGACCGCGCCTCGAATGGCCTCGATGCCTGCCTGCCCCTGTGGGTGCGGGACGGCGGCACTGACGCCATGATTGCCCGGCTCAAGGACCCGGCCAGCCGTGCCCGCATCCGGCGTGACATGGAAGACCCGAGTCCGAAGGATTGGGAAAATCAGTGGTACGGGTCGGGCGGCGGCGACGGCGTCCTGCTGTCCTCGGTGCTTGATCCGTCGCTCCGCAAGTGGGAAGGCAAGACGCTGACCGAGATCGGGCGCGAGATGGGGGTGGACCCGCGCGATGCCGTGATGGACCTGGTCATCGCTGACCGCGGCGAATCGTCGGTCATCATTTCGATCATGCGCGAAGACGATGTGCGGGCGGCGCTGGTGCATCCGCTGGTGGCGATCGGCACCGATTCCGGGGCCCGGGCGGCCGAGGGTCCGCTCTCGCTGTCGAAGTCCCATCCCCGCGCGTGGGGGTCGTTCACGAAGATTCTGGGCACCTACGTGCGCGACGAGCGCCTGCTCTCGGTGGAAGACGCCGTGCGGCGGTTCACGTCGCGGCCGGCGGCGCGGATGGGGTTGCACGACCGGGGGCTCCTCCGGCCCGGCTTCAAGGCCGACATCACGGTCTTTGATCTGGCGACCGTGCAGGACCGGTCCACGTATACCGAACCGAATCAGTACTCGACGGGCATTCGTCACGTGCTCGTCAACGGTCAGGCGGTGGTGCGTGATGGCGCCATCACCGAGGCGCGGCCGGGGCAGGTGATTCGGGGCGCAGGGAAGGCAGTGCGCTGACGTGACGTCGCAGATGACGGTCGCCGGCCTGGCCGCGCTCTGGCTCGGCGCCGCGGTGGTGTTTCCCCAGGCACAGTCGCTGTGGCTGCTGTTTGCCGGCGGGCTCATCGCCGGCGCGCTGGCCTCGCATGCGGTCGCCAGGCGCCGCGGTGTCCGCTGGGAACGACT
Source organism: Vicinamibacterales bacterium (assembly GCA_044238535.1). GTDB lineage: Bacteria > Acidobacteriota > Vicinamibacteria > Vicinamibacterales > UBA2999 > VFZN01. The sequence goes on along the minus strand of JBIIDF010000216.1, from coordinate 1,485 downwards.
GCTCGCGGACGAATGGGATGCCCACGCGCTGGTGGTCATCCTGCTGGGAACGGCCGTCTACATGCTGGGGCACAACCACGGGGTGTCCTCCGACGGCGTGGTCTACGTGGCCCAGTTGCGGAGCCTGGTCTTCGACCACGATTTCGAGATCGTCCGCGAAGTGGAACTGCTGAGGCAGCCCGCCCGTCCGCACTACGTCGTGCCGGTCGGCCCCCTTGTGGTGTGGAGTCCGCTCTACCTGCTGGTGGCCCTGGTCGACACGGTGGGGCGCGCAGTCGGCTGGTGGGCGCCGCCAGAGGACCCGGCCTTCATCGGGCTGGGCACGGCATTCATCCGCGCCATCATGCTGTCGTCCGCGGCGGTGGCCTCGGCAGGCCTGTGGAGCGTGCATCGCTATGTCCGCGCACGCTTCTCTCGGAGTCACGCGCTGCTCACGACCGTCCTCGTGCTGGGAGCGACACCACTGACCTGGTACGTCGTCTACGAACCGACGATGACGCATGCCGCCAGTTTCGGGCTCGTCGCCATCTTCGTGACCCGCGCCAGCGACTGGGGGCGACGGCCATACTCGCGCCCGCAGGGCCTGATGTTGGGGGGGCTGATTGGCGCGGCCTTCCTTGTGCGTCCCCAGGACGTGCTGTTCGCCCTCTGGCCGGCGGTCGTCGTGATGACCATGCCCGACCGGCGGGTCGGGGCACGGGTGCGCGACGCGCTCTGGCTGGCGCTGTGGGCGGGGGTGGGTGCGCTGCCGGCCCTGGTCGTGCAGGCGGTGCAGAGCCAGGTCGTGTTCTCGCAGTACAGCTACGCCCTGGTCGGACAGGGCGGGTATCTGCATCCCTTCGATTCGCGCTGGCTGGATACGCTGTTCTCGTCGTGGCACGGATTCCTGTCGTGGCATCCGGTGGCATACATCGCCGTCATGGGCACCATCGCGCTGCTGTGGCGGGACACCCGCTGGGCCGTGACGACGCTCGTCATTCTGTTCACGATGGCGTGGGTGAGCGGGGCGACGCAGGACTGGCACGGCAACGGATCGTTCGGCGGGCGGCGGTTCAGCAGCATGCTGGTGCTGCTGGCCCCAGGACTGGCGCTGGTGATTGAAACGGTGGTGCGTCGGCCGTGGCTGATGCTGGCGCCGATTGGGGCCGTGGGCCTGTGGTGGAACGTGCTGCTGATGGAGCAGTTCGCCACCTTCATGGTGCCGCGCGAAGAACGCGTCAGCTTTGCGAAGGTGGTCCGCCAGCAAGCCGACCTGCACACGCGGCCACCGTATCGGTTCCTGTTCACGTTCCCGGCAGACCAGTGGTTCGCCTGGCGCACCGGACTGCCGGCCGCGAAGTATGACCTGCTGGGCCCCGAATCGCCGGTCTGGCCGTTCACTACCGATTTCCCGAGAGAGGCCGAACGGTTCCTGCTGAGCGGGTGGGATGCCCCGACCGCAGATGACTTCGGCCAGGGCTGGTGGACGCTGGGGGCGGTGGCCGA
>JBIIDF010000012.1:0-18774 GCA_044238535.1 Vicinamibacterales bacterium | reverse complement strand
GGCAACGGCGGCAGCCGCGATCCGAAGGCCGTGGTGCCGATTCCTTCGGCCACACTCGCCGTCGAGCACTACAACCGCATCATCCGCCTCATCGATCGCGGCCAGCCCGTGCGGCTCGAAGTGAACATCGCCACCACGATGCACCCCGAGACCCATCCCGAGGGCAACGGCATCAACACCATCGCCGAAATTCCCGGGACCGACCTCGCGGATGAAGTGGTGCTGCTCGGTGCACATCTCGACAGTTATCCGTATGCCGGCGGCGCCACCGACAACGCCACCGGTTCGGCGGCCATGATGGAAGCCGTGCGCGTCATCCAGACGCTGGGCCTCAAGCCGCGCCGTACCATCCGCGTAGCCCTCTGGGCCGGCGAGGAACAGGGCCTGCTCGGTGCCCGCGCCTACGTCAACCGCCACTTCCACGACGCCGCGACCAACACATCGAAACCGGCGCACGCCTCGCTGGCCGCTTACTTCAATCTCGACAACGGCACCGGCCGCATCGTCGGGGTATGGGGACAGGGCAACCTCGGTGCCATACGGGCCTTCGAGCGCTGGGGCGAGACGGTAAAGGATCTCGGCTTCAAGGCCGTCAGCCCACGCAGCGTGGGCTCGACCGACCACGTGCCCTTCGATCAGGCCGGCCTGCCGGGCTTCCAGTTCATTCAGGAGCGCCTCGAATACCAGGCCCGCACACACCACTCGAACATGGACACCTACGACCACGTGCAGCGCGACGATCTCACGCAGCAGGGCGCCATTGCGGCGGTCTTTGCGTGGCATGCGGCCAACACGCCCGAGAAACTGCCGCGGAAAGCCATGCCCGTCGCAGGAAGTCGCTGAGCGACGTCACCCGGCTCACGACACTCGCGGGTTCGCGACGGGAGCCGCCTGCAGTCGTCTCGTGCACTGGCTTGCATGAGGCGCGCGCTTCGCGGTATCCTGCCGTCACTGTGTCGTTCGTGTCGCACGTCCATCGCCACCATCATCACCATTCGCTGAATGGCCCGGTTGGCATGCGCGCGTAACACGTCTCTGGAAAGACACTCACCGTTTCACGCACAGGCCCGCTGGGACACCAGCGGGCCTTTTGCGTGATGGCGGTGCGCCCCTCGAGTCCGGCCCCCCGCCCCCCCGAACAGGACTCAGGAGTGCAGCAATGGATTTCAGCAAGTTGGACGGCCTCATCCCTGCCGTCGTGCAGGACAGCACCAGCGGCGAGGTGCTCATGGTCGGCTTCATGAACGACGAGGCCTGGCAGCGCACGCGCGACACGGGCTACGTCACCTTCTTCAGCCGCTCGCGTCAGACACTCTGGACCAAGGGTGAAACCTCGGGCAACCGCCTCGCCGTCCGCCAAATCCTCACCGACTGCGACGATGACACGGTGCTGGTGCGGGTGGAACGGGAAGGTGACGGACTCGTGTGCCACACCGGCACCCGCTCCTGCTTCACCACCGAATGGCCGTACGCCACGGCCGCAACGAAGGGCGCCGCATCATGACACTCAAACTGGGCATTCCCAAAGGGTCGCTCGAACAGTCGACCGTCGATCTCTTCCGTCGCGCCGGCTACCAGCTCATCGTCAGCTCGCGGTCGTATTTCCCGACGATTGATGACCCGGAGATCTCCTGCATGCTCATCCGTGCCCAGGAGATGGCACGCTACGTCGCCGACGGCGTGCTCGACGCCGGCCTGACCGGACTCGACTGGGTGCGCGAGCACGAACTCGGGCACCCCGAACAGGCGCCCCTGACGCCCATCGCCGACCTCGTGTATGCCAAGCAGAGCTTCGGCACCGTGCGCTGGGTGCTGGCCGCACCCGATGACTCGCCGTTCCGCGAGGCACGCGATTTTGAAGGACGCCGCATTGCCACCGAACTGGTCCGCGTCACGCGCGACTACTTCACGCGCCAGGGCGTGTCAGTCGATGTGGAGTTTTCCTGGGGCGCCACGGAAGTCAAACCGCCCGTGCTCGCTGATGGCATCGTCGAGGCCACCGAAACCGGGTCGACGCTGCGGGCCAACCGCCTGCGCATTCTCGACACCGTGCTCGAGTCGCGCACACAGCTCGTCGCAAATGCTGCCGCGCTGGCTGATCCCCGCAAGCGCGAGAAGATCGAGAACCTTGCGCTGCTGCTGAATGCCGCCATCCGCGCGCAGGGCCGCGTGGGCCTCATGCTGAACGTGCCGAGCCAGCAGCTGCCGCAGGTACTGTCGCTGCTGCCCGCACTGCAGCAGCCAACCGTCAGCGCGCTCAGTGACCCGGCATGGGTCGCCGTCAACACGATTCTGGAAGAGAAGACCGTGCGCGACCTCATTCCCCGCCTCAAGGCTGCAGGCGGCCAGGGCATTGTCGAGTATCCCCTCAACAAGATTGTCGTCTAGCCATGCTGCGCATCATTGATTCCCGTGACACCGGAGCCGTTGACGCCCTGCTGCGCGCGACGCGCCATCGCGACCGCCGTACCGACATCCGCGTACGGCAGATCGTCGAGGCCGTGCGTCGCGGGGGCGATGCCGCTCTGCGACGCTACGCCAGGCAGCTTGATGATCTGCAGGGCCCGATCGAAGTGCCACGCGCCCAGTGGGGCGCCGAGGCTGCGCGCATCAGTCCCGACGTGCGGCGTGCCATCGCCACGGCTGCCGAACACCTCCGCACCGTGGCGCGCGCGCAGGTGCCCCGGCCCGTGCGCGTCAGCCCCGCACGCGGACTGTCGGTCGAGCAGCGCGTGCTGCCGCTGGCCCGCGTCGGATGCTATGTGCCCGCGGGACGCTATCCGCTGCCCTCGTCGCTGCTCATGACCGTGATCCCTGCACGCATGGCCGGCGTCCGCGAGATCTGCGTGGCATGTCCGCGACCCGATGCCACGGTGTATGCCGCCGCACTCGAGGCCGGCGTCGACCGGCTGTTCCAGGTGGGTGGCGCACATGCTGTCGCCGCACTGGCCTTCGGCACCGACTCGATTCCCCGTGTCGACAAGATCGTCGGTCCCGGCAACCGATGGGTCTCCGCCGCCAAGGCGCTCGTCGCCAGCGAATGCGGCATCGACTTCTACGCCGGTCCGTCGGAAATCATCACCGTCGTACGCGACACACCTGCCGCGTGGGTGGCCGCAGATCTCATCGCACAGGCCGAGCACGACCCCGATGCGCGCGCCATCGCCATCACCACCCGGCGCCGGCTGGCCACACAGATCGTCCGCGAGGTGGATCGTCAACTGCCGCCGCGGGGCATTGCCCGTGTCGCACTGCAACAGCACGGCGGTGTCATCGTCTGTCGTTCAATGCGCGAGGCCCTGGTCCTCGTGAATGCGGCTGCCGCCGAACACCTGGTGGTTGAAGACGAGGCGACTGCCGCACAGGTCACATCGGCCGGTGCCATCTTCGTCGGACCCTGGACCGCACAGGTGGCGGGCGACTATGCCCTCGGCTCGAATCACGTGCTGCCCACGTCGGGTGCGGCGCGCTTCCGCGGGGGCTTGTCGGCCGCAGATTTTGTGCGCCTCGTGACGGTGCAGCGGGCGAGCCGTGCAGCACTGAGGCGGCTGGCACCGACGGTGACGGCTCTCGCTCGGGCAGAAGGGCTGGAAGGGCACGCCCGCAGCATCGACGCGCGCGTGCCGGAACGGAGGCGCGCATGATGCCTGAACCCACCACGCCCGAATCGGCACTGCGCCTCGATCTCAACGAACACACGAGCGGCTGTGCGCCCGAAGTGGAGGCAGCCCTGCAGGCCCTGACGGCCACGCAACTGGCCTGCTATCCAGACACCGCCCCTCTGACTCGTGCCGTCGCGGAGCGCTTCGGCATCGACGCAGACGCGGTGCTGCTGACCAATGGGCTCGATGAAGGCATCCTGATGGCGGCCATCGCATGCCTCGGCCTGCGGCCACACGCGGCCCTGCACCAGTCTGCCGAGCTGGTGTCGCCAGACGCGCGACGCGACATGATCGTCGTGACGCCGGTCTTCGATCCCTATCTGCAGGCGGCCGCCGCGATGCAGGCCGACGCGGTCATCGTGCCCGCTGGCCCAGATTTCGAATTTCCACGGCAGGCGGTGCTCGCGGCCATCACGCCGCAGACACGCCTCATCATCCTCAACACGCCGCACAACCCGACCGGCTCTGAGATACCGACCGACGCCATGGCCGAGGTCTGTGCCGCTGCACCGCATGCCCTCGTGCTCATCGACGAGGCCTATCAGGACTTTGGCCAGGCCTCCTACATCAGCGCCCTGCCGTCCCTGCCCAACGCCATCGTGGGACGGACGTTTTCAAAGGCCTATGGCCTCGCAGGCCTGCGCATCGGCGCCCTCATCGGAGCGCCGCGTCTGCTGGCACCGATGAAGCAGGCCACGCCCATTTTCACACTCAGCACGCCGGCCGTCACGGCGCTCGAGGCGGCGCTGCAGCACGACGCATATCGCCTCGCCTACGTGGACCAGGTGCGCCAGTCACGTCAGCGCACCTACGACGTATGTGAGCGCCTCGGGTTGCGCTGCTGGCCGAGCGCGGGCAACTTCGTGCTCATCGATGGCGGCGAGCGATATCGCGCCCTGATCGACGGACTGCGTGCGCGCGGCATCCGCGTGCGCGACCGTTCCGCTGATCCGTCGTGCCCCCGCTGCTTCCGTCTCACGACCGGTGTGCTGGCGCACACCAATCGCGCCCTCGCGGCGCTCGAGGACCTATGCGCAGCGCCACAGTAGATCGAAACACCCGGGAAACCCGCATCCGGCTCGAGCTGGCACTCGACGGCACGGGACAGTTCCGCACCCACACCGGCGTCCGCTTCCTCGACCACATGCTCGATCTGGTGGCACGCCACGGCGGATTCGACCTGGTCGTTGACGCACAGGGTGACCTCGATGTCGATCAGCACCACACCGTCGAAGACGTCGGCATCGTACTCGGTGAGGCCATCTCGCAGGCCCTCGGCGATCGCCGCGGCATTCATCGCGCCGGCTCGTTCATCATGGCAATGGACGAGACGCTCGCCCTGGCCGCCATCGACCTCGGCGGCCGTCCGCACGCCGTAGTGAGCACCCTCGTGCGCACACGACTGGTGGGCGATCTGCAGGCCGAACTCGTGCACGATTTCTTCGAAGGCTTCGCCATGGGTGCACGCGCCAATGTGCACATCAAGGTGCTGTACGGCCGCTCGTCGCACCACAAGATTGAAGCCTGCTTCAAGGCCTTTGCTCGTGCGCTGCGGACGGCTTGCGCCGTCGACGCACGACTGGCGACGATGCTGCCGAGCACGAAGGAGTTGTTGTGATCGCGCTGGTGGACTATGGCGCGGGCAACCTGACCTCGGTGCGGAAGGCCCTGATCGCCGTGGGTGCATCACCGGTCACGCCCGAACATCCAGACGATCTCGAGGCGGCCATCGGCATCATCGTGCCGGGGGTGGGTCACTTCGGGGCGACGCGCAGTCTCGATACGGCGTGGCGTGACGCGATACGTGCAGCCATCGCGCGTGGTGCAGCGGTGCTGGGCATCTGCGTGGGTCTGCAGTGGATGTTCGAGGGCTCGACCGAGAGCCCGGAGACGCCGGGGCTGGGCCTGTTCCCCGGTCACTGCCGGCATCTGTCGACGCACGAGGGCGCCACGGCGTCGTCTGCGCTGAAGGTGCCGCACGTGGGATGGAACTCGCTCGACGTGCGCCGCCCGTCGGCGCTGCTTGAGGGTATCGAGACGGGTGACCAGGTCTACTTCACACACTCGTATGCGGCGCCGGTGATTGCCGAGACCGTGGCCAGCACGACCTATGGCTGGCCGTTCTCAGCGGTGGTGGCGCATGACCGGGTGGCGGCCATGCAGTTTCATCCCGAGAAGTCTGGCGACGTGGGCCTGCGCCTGCTGAGGAACTGGTACCGTGCTGTCTAAGCGCATCATTGCCTGCCTCGACGTCCGTGATGGCCGTGTCGTCAAGGGCGTCAGCTTCGAGGGCCTGCGCGATGCCGGCGATCCGGCGGCACTGGCGCGACGCTACAACGTCGAGGGCATCGACGAGGTCGTCATTCTCGACGTCACCGCCACCATCGAGTCGCGGCAAACGCGCCTCAACACGGTGCGCGCGGTCGCAGCTGAGCTGTTCATTCCGCTCTGTGTGGGTGGCGGTATCCGCACCGACGACGATGCGGCCGCGATCATCGAGGCCGGGGCCGACAAGGTCAGCCTCAACAGCGCCGCGCTGGCGACGCCGTCACTGATCACGACGCTGGCCGCGCGGTATGGAAGCCAGGCCGTGGTTGTCGCGATTGACGCGAAGCGGCAGAACGGACGCTTTGCCGTCTATGCGCGCAGCGGACAGTCCCGCACGCAGCGCGATGCCGTCGAGTGGGCGCGTGAGGCCGAGGCCCGTGGCGCGGGTGAAATCCTGCTCACCTCAATCGACCGCGACGGCACCGGACAGGGATTCGACCTCGACATGACGGCCTGCCTGTCCGAGGCCTGCGGTATTCCGATCATCGCATCAGGGGGAGCCGGCACTCTCGAGCACTTCGTCGACGTCTTCACTACGGGGCGCGCCGATGCGGCGCTGGCGGCGTCGATGTTCCATTTTCAGTCGCACCGCGTGGCCGACCTCAAGGCACGGCTGGCGGCCCGTGATATTCCTGTCCGTCGTACACGCACATGCTGATTCCTTCTATCGACCTCCAGCAGGGCCGCATCGTCCAGTTGATTCAGGGCGAGCGCCTGGCCATCGCCACAGACGACATCGACCTGTGGATTCACCGGTTCGCGACATTCCCGGTGGTGCAGCTTATCGACCTCGATGCCGCGATGGGACGCGGCGACAACGATGCGCTCGTGCGTCGCATCGCCGCGGCGCTGCCGTGCCGCGTGGGCGGAGGCGTACGGTCCATCGACAGGGCGCAGGCGCTCATGGATGCCGGCGCACAGGCCGTCATTGTCGGCTCGCGCCTGTTCCGTGCGACGGACCAGGGAGCGGTCGACGTGATGTTCGCCGAGGCGCTCGCCTCGGCCATCGGTGAAGATTGCTGGCAGGCCGCCGTCGATGCGAAGGGCGGCCAGGTCGTGGTGCAGGGATGGACGTCGGCCGTGCCGCTCACGCCGGCCGAGGCGGTGCGCATCCTCGAGCCGTGGTGCGGTGGCTTCCTCTATACGCACGTCGACCGTGAAGGCCTGATGCAGGGCACCGACATGGGCGCCATCGCCGCGGTGCAGGCGGCCACGCACAGACGGGTGACCGCAGCCGGCGGCATCACCACGCATGAAGAGATTGCCGCACTCGACGCCCTCGGCATCGACGCCGTCGTCGGCATGGCGCTGTACACCGGTCGACTCGACCTGCGCGCGGGAGCGTGAGGAACCCGTCGGTTGACACGTCTTCCGCCCGGCCCAGTCCCTGGAAAAAGGTGGTACGCTCGGCGCATGCGCTTCCTGCACGTGCTCGTCCTGCTGCCCACGCTGGCGTTCGCCCAGACCTCCGCTCCTAAGCCGACCCCGGCCCCGCGTGTGCCGCAGGCAGCAACCCCCGCCAAGGCACCAGCGCCGAAGGCCCAGGCCGCCGCAAAGCCTGCGGCCTCCAAGGCTGCTGGCGCGGCTGCCGCGCCAAAGGCCCAGCCGGTGGCCGAGATGAGCGATGACCAGAAGACGATTTACGCGCTCGGGCTGCTCGTGCAGCGATCGCTGAAGACGTTCGACTTCGATGCCGCCGAACTCGAGGTGCTGAAGCGCGCCATCACGGATGCCGCCGCAGGAACCCCGGCCCTAACGCTTGACGAGTGGGGGCCGAGGGTGCAGCCCTTCGCACAGGCGCGCGGTCTGCGCGCGGCCGAGAAGGAGAAGGTCGCCTCGGCCGCCTACCTCACCACCGCCGCTGCCGCCACCGGTGCGGTGCGCACCGACACGGGCCTCGTGTATACCGAGCTCACCGCCGGCACCGGCCAGGCCCCCGCCGCCACCGATGTGGTGCGCGTGCACTATCGCGGCACGCTGCGCGACGGCACCGAGTTCGACAGCTCGTATGCGCGCAATGAACCGACCGAGTTTCCCCTGAATCGCGTCATCCCCTGCTGGACGCAGGGCGTGCAGCGCATGAAGGTGGGTGGCAAGGCCCGCCTCGTCTGCCCGGCCGACCTGGCCTACGGCGAGAACGGCAACCAGGACATTCCCGGCGGCGCCGCGCTCGTCTTCGAGGTGGAACTGCTGGCCGTGGTCGCTCCGCCCCCGGGGCGCTGAGCCCTGCGCGCCTGACACATCACCGAGGCCTGGCCCCTCGAGAAGGGTCAGGCTGGCGAGGACTCGAGCGTCTCGAGCATCCGAACGGTAAAGCCTTCACGCGCGGCCGCCGCCGCCAGGCGCCGGTCGGCCGTCACAAACTCAAGACTTGAGGGGCGCATCTTGGCAGCGGTCATCGCCGCCGCCAACTGCATCGCATCCGCTGCGCGCAGCGGATGCACCCGCACCACCCGCACCGCCCACTCACGCAGAAGATCGCTCGCCGCCGCCTCACGCACCGCCTACGGCGCCGGCAGCTTCAGCGTCTCGCGAATCTGCGTCGCCGTCATGCCCTTCACATACACGGCCGTGTTGCGATCAAAATCCCGCGCGCGCGCCAGGCCGCCCACCACCACCGGGTCGAAGCCGGCGTCGGTCACCAGTTGCACCCCCACCCGCATCGCCTCGGCATCATCGGCCGCCACGGGTACGCCCAGCCGCGCGCCGGCCCGATGCGCGTCGTTCCGCACCTGCACCGCACTCAGCGCGTTCAGGGTGCGCACGAGCCGCACGCCGGGCAGATACTCGGCCGAGGCTATGCCCGTCCCCTTCCGGATGGCCTCGTTCGCCATCGGCCCGTCGCGGTCCTCGCGTGGATTCCCCAGCTCGATCACCACCTTGCCCCGCATCGCCGCCGCATAGTCGTGCCCCACTTGAGGCAGCGCCCCGTATGGTACGGCAATAACGATGACCTCACCGAATGCTGCGGCGGCGGCGGGAACTCCCGCACGGGCCGTGGCCCCGGCGCGCGCCACCAGATCCTTGAGTGTTTCCGGATGCCGCGACGAGAAGAACACCTCGTGTCCGGCCCTGGCCCACAGCTCGCCGAGGCTGCCCCCCTGCTGGCCCGAGCCGATGATGCCGATGCGATACGGCTTCGCCGTCTTCGGTGCCTGCGCCTGGCCTCCCACAGGCACGAAGCCCGCCACCAGTGCCAGTGCCGCGATGAGTCCCGCAAACCGTGTGCGTGCCATGCCGAGCCTCCTGATTTGTGAACGTCGTGTGTCCGTGACCGTCCCGCGTCGACACGCGCCTCGTCCGAGCATCGCCGCGCGCAACCCGGTGACTCACCGCGCGTCCGCTACTTCCCCTTCACCACCATCGTCAGGGCGTCGAGCAGCGTCTGGTCGCGCAGTTCGTCGCGCTGCCGAGGACTGGTGCCCCATGTGTCGTCAAGCACGGTCATGGTGCGCATGACACAGGAGACGTCGCAGGCCCCGCTGCCCGACTTGATGGTCAGGGCCGTCGCGCGGCGCTCGAGTTCGCCGAGCCAGCGATCGAATAACTGCGAATCGCGCGAGTCGCCGCGATCTTCGGGCGTCCACTTGAGCAGGCGTTCCATGGCCTGCAGGACCTCGGGGTCGGGCGGCGTATCGCGGCCGCTCACAGCCACCGACACCGCCGTGCTGGGCCGGCCCGTGAACGGGGAATTCGGCGAGCCGGCGCCGGTCTGCACACGCAGCTTCGATTCGGCGCGCTGCTTCACCGGCTTGAGCAGCGGCACCAGCGTGCGCGCCGCCTCTGCGCGCACCGCCGCCGACGACACACTCACGGAGGGCGGCGTGGTCTGCGCGGCCGCCGGCGACGCCCACAGCCCTCCGCACATCAACACGGACACGGCACAGATCTTCAGTCGGTCATGCATGACGATGTCCTGCCTTTCGGGTTCATCCCACTACATCACCACTGGACCCCCGAGGGAAGCCCTTCCTCTGGCCCGGCCATCGTGGCAGGGGGCCGCCCCGTCAGGCCGACGCCTTGAGCACTGCCCCTCCATATCGCGGCGCCCACAGGCTGCCCACGAGGGCAATCAGCGCACAGGCTGCCATCAGGTAGCCCGGGGCCTGTGGCTGCCCGGTCTGTCCGATGAGGGAGGTGGCCACGAGCGGCGCCATGCCGCTGAAGAGCGTGAAGCCCACGTTGAACACCAGCGCCACGCCCGTGAACCGGATGCGCGTCGGGAAGAGATCGGTCAGCATCACCGCAAACGTGCCGTTGGTCAGCCCGGCACAGAGTCCGGCCACGACGCAGACCAGCGTCAGGTCCACTGAGCGGTCGACCAGCGCCGTGTAGAACGGCACCGCCAGCAGCGCCAGCAGGCCCACGCCTGCGCGCAGCAGGTGGCGCGGTGCCACGCGCCCGGCCAACCAGCCTGCCAGGAAGATGCCGAGGGCCGACGCCAGCACACCGACCGTCTGCGACAGCACCGCCTGGCGCGGGTCGTACTTCAGCACCGCCGAGAGGTAGGCCGGCAGGTAGGAAAAGAACAGGCCATTGAAGCAGCCGGTGCCGGCCACGAGCGATGTGCCCACCAGCACCTGGGGCGCATGCGTGCGCAGCAGTTCACTGAAGGGCTGCTTCGATGCGAGGCCCTTCATCCGCTCGAACTCGGGCGATTCCTCGAGCGTCCTGCGGAACACAAAGCTCAGGATGCCCCCCAGCCCACCCAGGATGAACGCCAGCCGCCATCCGTAGAGCGGAATCAGCTCTGGCGGCAGGAACGTGCGCACGCCCACGCTCACGCCGGTTGCCGTCGCCACGCCCAAGGTGACAAACGCAAACACGAAGCCGCAGACAAGCGGGGCCTGCCGAGGTGCCGTCTCGACGACGTAGGTCAGGGCACCCGGCAGCTCGCCACCGAGACAGAAGCCCTGCACCACACGCAGGATGACCATCAGCAGGCTGGCCGCCACGCCCCATTGCGCGAACGTCGGCACCAGGCCCATGCCCAGCGTGGCGCCCGACATCACGAACACCGACCACAGAAACACACGGCGCCGGCCGTAGCGGTCACCGTAGTGACTCAGCACAATGCCGCCGATAGGACGCGCCAGATACCCCACGGCAAAGGCGGCAAACGACGCCATCAGCGATGCAATGGGGGACGATGCGGGGAAGATCGCATCGGCGATGTCTCGGGCAAAGATGCCGAAGATCACAAAGTCATAGAACTCGAGGGTGCCGCCGAGGCTCGCCAGCAGCACGATGCGCCAGCCGCCGGCGCCGATGCGATCAGGGGTCGTCATGCGGGCGGATTGTACTCGGCCCCTGCCGCCGAAGCGCTCCGCATGTTCGCCGGACATTCGCCTGGAAGATATTTTCGGGTGGGGCCTCAAGCTTTGTCGCCCGCTGCCGATTCCTTCAATACGAGGCCGATACTACCCGCTTCAGACTCGAGGAATCCATCATGCAGGCCGCCAGCACCTACTTGTCGTCACCATCGTGGTCCGCCCGTCATGTCACCGACTATCGCTTTCGCCCGGCAGCCACGGTGGCCAAAGACGACCTGCTGGAACTGCGGACCGACCTGGCCCGTGATGGCGACGCCGTCCCCGAGTGGCTCGATGCGCTGATTCGGAATTTCGAGACTGCGTCCGACCGGCACGGCATGATGTCGTTCGACCACTTCCGCGGCTTCGCTGCTCGCACGGGCCTGCTCCGCGGCGCGCGGGCCTCGTAAGCGACGGCGAGCCGCCCTGCGCGGGCGCTACCGTGTCTCGAGAAACGTGCCCAGCCGTTCGAGGCCCGCCGTCAGGACGTCTGTGTGGTTGGCGTAACCCATCCGCACCCAGCCTTCCATCTCCATTGCCTGGCCAGGGGTCAGCAGCACACCAGTCTCTGCCAGCAGCTGCCGGCAGAACGCGTACGAGTCTTCCCCCTCGGGAAGGCGCAGCAGGGCGGTCGTCCCGCTCTGCGGTTCCACCCACGACAGCCGCGGCTGCGTCGCCATCCACGTGCGCAGCAGTGCCAGGTTACGCCGGGTGATGGCCCGGCTGCGCGCCAGCACCGTGTCGGCATGCGTCAGCGCGATCGTGGCCAGGTAGTCGTCCACGACCCCGACGCTGATCGTGTTGTAGTCACGGTGAATCATCGCCGCGTGCAGCACCTCGGTGGGACCCGCCATCCATCCCAGACGCAGGCCGGCCAGCGAGAACGCCTTCGACATGCTGCCCGTGCTGATGCCCTTCGGATACAGATCGGCAATCGACGCCGTCGTGCCAGGGTCGTGCTGGTCGAGACCGCGGTACACCTCGTCACACAGGACCCATGCCCCCACCCGATCAGCCAGCGCCGCCACCGCCTGCAGTGTCGACGCGGGCATCAGGGCGCCCGTCGGGTTATTGGGGTTATTCAGCACCACCATCCGCGTGCGCGCATCGATGAGGTCTGCCAGCGCATCGAGGTCTGGCTGGAAGCCCTGCTCGGGCCGCAGCCGCAGGATGCGCACCTCGGCCCCCAGACTCTCGGGAATGGAATAGTGCTGCTGGTAGGTCGGCTGCACGCTCACGACGACGTCCCCGGGTGCGACCAGGGTCTGATACACCAGCGCATTGGCCCCGATGGCCCCGTGCGCCACGAGCACCTGCGCAGGCGTCAGTGTTCGATACAGGCGCGCAATCGCCCCGCGCAGCGCCTCGCTGCCCTCAATCGCGCCATACGTCAGGTGCAGGTGCCGCATGGCGTCAAACGCCTCGGTCGGCTCTGCTGCCAGCGACAGCAGCTCTCCGACGGTCAGGGAGGCCACGCACGTCTCCGCGAGGTTGTGCGCGCACCGCGTTTCGCACTCGTTCATCCACATTTCGACGCCGAAGGGGGCTATCCGCATAGCCGGCTACTGTAGCGCGTTCCGTCGCGGCGGCATCGGCTACCATTACCGGCGTGCTTGACGTCATCGGGCTCGGTGCCCACGCCGTCGATCAGGTGTACCGTCTGCCGGCCGCACCCGATTTCCACGGTCTCCATTCCAAACTGCGCGTCTCGCGCCACACGGTCAGCTGCGGCGGGCAGGTGGCGACGGCACTCGCCACCTGTGCGGCCTTCGGGCTGCATGCGGCCTATCTCGGCCCCCTCGGGACCGATGACAATGCCGCCCGCGTCAGGGCCGAACTCGATGGACACGGGGTCGATCTGTCACATGCGCTGGTACGGCCAGGCGGCAGCCAGTATGCCGTCATCCTGATCGACGATCACTCGGGCGAACGTGTCGTGCTCTGGGATCGTCCCGCCTCACTCACGCTCGCGTCCGCCGATCTGCCGGTGCTGACACCCCGCTCGGCACGCGCCGTCCTCGTGGACGATGTCGATGCCGAGGCCAGTGCCGAGCTGGCGCGGCGGGCGACAGCGGCGGGGATCCCCGTCATCACCGACCTCGACCATCTCACCCCGCACACAGAGGCGATCATCAGGGCAGCGTCGCATCCGATTCTGTCGGAGCACCTGCCGATGGCCCTCACGCACGAATCGACCCTCGAGCGGGCGCTGCATGCGCTGCGGGCGTGGACGCCGGGCATCATCACCGTGACCCTCGGGAAGGGCGGGGCACTGGCGCTCGTCGGCGACACGCTGGTCCATGTGCCCGGGATCGAGGTTCAGCCGGTGGATACCACCGGGTCGGGCGATGTGTTCCGTGGGGCATTTCTCGCCGGGTTCCTGCAGGGATTCGATATCGGGCGCACCCTGCGCCTGGCCAACCGGGTGGCGGGGACCAGCTGCACCCGACCCGGGGCGATGGGTGGCGTGCCGACCCGGGACGAAGCCCGGCGCTGGCTCGCCGAAGGCTGAGGCGATGACGACCGTGCCTGTCGCCTCGCTGCCCGACACGGTCCACTCGCGGATATAGTGGGGGCGATTCCGCCGATGCCACCCGCCACCGAATTTCCCGGACCAGTGGACGCCGTACTGGCGCGCACAGGGCTGGTGACGCCGGCCCAGCGCGCATGGGCCTGGTATGACTGGGCCAACTCGGCCTACTTCACCACTGTCATCACGGCGGTCTTCCCCAGCTTTTTTGCCACCTACGCCGCCGCCGGCCTTGATCCGGCTGCGGCCACCACCCGCTTCGGCCTCATCACCACCCTGTCGACGGCCATCATCGCCGTCGTGGCCCCGCTGCTCGGGGCGATCGCCGATCGCGCGGCCATCCGCAAGCCGCTCATGGCCGGCTTCATTGCGCTTGGCGCCCTCAGCTGCGCCGCCATGGCGTTCATCGGCCAGGGCCAGATCGGCCTGGCCTCGGCCTTGTTCATCCTGGGCAACATCGGCGCCTCTGGCGCAATCGTCCTCTACGATTCGCTGCTGCCACATATCGCGCGCCCCGAGGAAGGCGACCGCGTGTCGTCAGCCGGATACGCCCTCGGTTATGTGGGGGGCGGGCTGCTGCTGCTCGTCAACCTCGCGTGGATTCTCCAGCCGGGCACGTTCGGCTTTGCCGATACGACCACGGCGGTCAAAGCCGCGTTTGTGTCCGTCGCCCTGTGGTGGGTGGTGTTCTCGCTGCCGCTCTTCCGACGCGTGCCCGAGCCGCCGGCCGAGCCGGCCCCGGGCGACGAACGCGGACCGACCGTGGTCGCCGATGCGTGGTTCCGGCTGCTGAGCACATTCCAGCAGGTGCGCCGCTACCGGCAGGCCTTCCTGTTCTTCCTCGCCATGCTGCTCTATCAGGACGGCATTCAGACCATCATCCGCATGGCTTCAATTTACGGTGCGGAGATCGGCATTCCGCAGGACGCCCAGATCGGGGCCTTCGTGCTGGTGCAGTTCATCGGCATTCCCTTCGCGCTGCTGTTTGGTACGCTCGCCAGCCGCATCGGCACCAAACGCGCCCTGTTTCTCGCCATCGGCGTGTACGCACTGGCCACGGTCCTCGGCTACTTCATGGACAGCGTGACGGAGTTCTTCCTGCTGGCAGCCTTGGTCGGAACCGTGCAGGGCGGCGCGCAGGCACTGAGCCGCTCGCTCTTCGCCCGGATGGTGCCGGCCAGTCAGTCGGCCGAATTCTTCGGGTTCTTTGCCATCGCCGAGCGCTTCGCCACGGTACTGGGTCCGCTGGTCTTCACCATCAGTGTGGCACTCACCGGGTCAAGCCGGTCGGCCGTGCTCGCCATTCTGGGCTTCTTCGTTGCCGGCGCGTGGCTGCTGAGCCTCGTGGACGAGGCCGAAGGCATCCGGGCGGCCCAGGACGACCGTTCGGCATAGCCGGGCAATCGCCGGTCGTGATACAACAACGAGGGTCGAAAGGAACGCGAGGCACCATGGCACACGAAACGACACGTCGCGAAATGCTGAAGAAGACCGGACTGGCCGCTGCAGCGGTGAGCATGGTGACCCTGCCCGAGTGGGCGCTGCCTGCGATGGCCCAGGGCGAAACCCTCGTGCCTTTCGCCGACTGGCCAGAAAACTTCAACGCCAACCCCGCGCCCGACCGCCGGCTCTTCAATACCCAGGGCATCACGTCGCCCTACACCGCCGCCGATCAGTTCTTCACCACACAGCACTACGGCCATCCGGTCATCGACCCGGCCTCGTGGCGCCTGAAGGTGTCGGGGCTGGTCGATCGTCCGGCGTCCCTCTCGATTGATGAACTGCGCAAGCTCGGCAGCACCGAACTCATCGCCGGCTTCGAATGCTCGGGCAACCGGCGTCCGCTGCAGGGTCTCATCGGCAATGGCCGCTGGACGGGTGTGCCGCTCAAGACCGTGCTCGAGCGCGCTGGCCTCAAGACCAGCGCTCGCGAAATTGTGTTCTTCGGCGGCGACAAGGGACCCGAGGAAGTGGAGTTCCGTGCGCAGAAGTTCAGCGTCGAGCAGAACTATGGCCGCAGCATGGCCCGCGACAAGGCGCTCGCCTCCGAGGCGTTCCTCGCGTACGCCCTCGACGGCCAGCCGCTCAGCCGCCACCAGGGCGCGCCGCTCCGCCTCATTGTCCCGGGCTGGTATGGCGCCCCCAACGTCAAGTGGCTCTCTGAGATTCACGTGCAGGAAGACCAGTATCTCGGCAAGTTCCAGGCGCGCTGGTACCGCACGCTCAAGGGCGAGATGATCAACGGCGAGATGAAGTGGGTGGAAACCGCGATCACCCACCTGCAGCTCAAGTCGTTCGTCGCGCGCGTCACGCGCATGGGGAACGACTACAAGGTGCTGGCCATCGCCCTCAATGACGGCACGCCCCTCAAGTCAGTCGAGCTCAAGATCGACGACGGCCAGTGGGTCGCCATGACAGCCGATACCTCCACGTCGGCCAAGTACGGCTGGAAGTTCTACACCTACACATGGAAGGGTGCCGCCGCGGGCGAACACACCCTCGTGTCGCGCGCCACCGACACCACCGGCAAGGTGCAGCCCACCGAAGCCGAGCTCGAGACGAAGAAAACCTTCCTCGAGGACAACTCGCAGCATCCCCGCAAGGTGCGCCTGGCCTGAGCCCCACGCCGTTGTTCCGAACCCTTACGCCTGCCAGCCTCGTCTTTCACAAGAAGACGGGGCTGGTGTGTTTATGACGATTGTTCTCGCCGGCGGCACCGGCTTTCTGGGGCGCGCCCTCACGGCCGCTCTCTCATCGGCAGGGCATCAGGTCCTCAATCTCTCCCGTCGCCCTCGACCCGGGAACCCGCACGACATCGCGTGGATGCCTGACGGCACCGCTGGCCCCTGGGCCTCGGTGCTCGACGCCGCCGATGTCGTCATCAATCTGGCAGGCGAGGGCATTGCCGACCGTCGCTGGTCCGCCGAGCGTAAGGCCGCGCTGCGCACCAGCCGCATCCTGCCCACGCGCAGCCTCGCGCTCGCCCTCAAGGCGGCCGCACCACGGCCACGCCGCTTCATCACGAGTTCGGCCATCGGCGTTTACGGCGCTCACGACGATGAGGTCGTGACCGAGGTGACGGCCCCGGGCACCGACTTTCTGTCGTCCCTGTGCGTGGAGTGGGAAGCCGAGGCGACGCGGGCCGCCTCGCCAGACACACGAGTCCACCTCCTGCGCACAGGCATCGTCCTGCATCCCGACGGCGGGGCGCTCAAGTCGATGCTGCCGCCCTTCCGCCTCGGCGTGGGGGGGCCCATGGGGCATGGGCGACAGTACATGCCGTGGATTCACCTCGACGACTGGGTGCGCCTCGCGGTCTGGCTGGCCGAAGGCCATGGCGATGCGGCGGCGCCTGTCGCCGTCTGGAATGGCACCGCACCCGCGCCCGTTTCCAACGCCGAGTTCGGACGCACCCTGGGCCGTGTGCTGCATCGACCGGCCATCCTGCCCGCGCCGGCCGTGGCGCTGCGTCTGTGGCTGGGAGAGTTCGCGCAGTTCCTGCTGACCGGCGCGCGCGTGATTCCGGCCGCCGCCGCACAGCATGGCTTCCAGTTCCGGTTTCCTACGCTCGAATCTGCCCTGCGGGACCTCCTCGGGCACTGAGCGCGGGGCCGGACCGGACAGCAGGGGCGCGTAGTTTCATTTACACTCTCTACATATGCAGCGTCGCGCTGTTTACGGCCTCTATTTCTGCTCGGGGGCCTGTGGCCTGGCCTATCAGGTGCTATGGCTGAGGCAGCTCTCGTACGTCTTCGGCGTCACGGCGTACGCCGCCAGCACCGTGCTGGCGGCCTTCATGGCGGGTCTGGCCATCGGCAGCTGGCTCGCCGGTCCGCTGCTGAATCGCGTCAGACAGCCCCTCGCCGCCTTCGGACTCGTCGAACTGCTGATTGGCGGCGCCGCGCTCGCCACGCCTGTCCTGCTGGGCATCGCCAGCGCGGTGTTCCGCGCCCTGTACGGAACAGGCCCCGACACATTCGCGCAGCAGACCCTCATCCGGTTTGTCTGCGCCTTTGTCGTGCTGCTGCTGCCCACGGTGCTGATGGGACTCACGCTGCCACTCGTCAGTGCTTCGTCCGTCATTCAGGGGCCGCGCTTCTCGTCACACGTCAGCACACTCTACGCCGTCAATACGGCCGGAGCCGTCTCTGGCGCTCTGCTCACCGGCTTTGTGCTCATCGGCGCCGTTGGCATGCAGGCCACCTTCTGGCTCGCCGCCGCCCTCAACACCCTCATCGGCCTGTCGGCTATCGTCCTGCAGCGACAACTGAATGCCGCCACGCGCGCCCCCGCAGCAGCGTTATCGGCCCCTGAGTCAGCGTCGAGGAGCAACCACGCCGATACGTCGCCCCCACCCTCTGCAGCCGACGCGAAAGAGCCGAACAGCGGCCCGCGCGTCATCTGGGGGGTGATGGCGCTCTCCGGGGCCGCATCGCTCGCGCTCGAAGTGGTCTGGTTCCGGCTGATGACGCTCTTCGTCGACGCCACCACATACGCCTTTACCACCACGCTCGCCATCGTGCTGGTGGGCATCGCCCTCGGTGGTGCACTTGCGGCACGTCTGATGTCGCAGCCGCGCAACTGGGTACTGTGGCTCGCAGCCGTGCAGGTCGCCACCGCGGTGGGCGTCATTTTGAGCCTGGGCCTGCTGACATGGCACGACGTGCCGCTGGTCTCAGGGATGCGGCCCCTGCCGCGTGTCCTGATGTCGTTCCTCATCCCATCGCTGCTGATGGGCGTATCGTTTCCGCTGCTGCTGCGCCTCGGGGTGCCGTCGTCAGACACTCCGCACGACGACACGCAGGCCGCTGCCCGGGCCGCCCTGGTCGGGCGCTTCTACGGGATCAACGTAGTGGGCGCCATCATCGGGTCGCTGGCCGGGGGCTTTCTGCTGCTGCCCTGGCTGGGCACGCGCCTGAGCCTCGTGGCAGTCGCGGCGGTC
>JBIIDF010000215.1:0-5499 GCA_044238535.1 Vicinamibacterales bacterium | reverse complement strand
CATGGTCGTGCACCCCGATGTCATGACGGCGGTGCAGTTCGCTGTCACGCTGGTCGATGTCGCTCTCGCCCCATGCCATCACGACACCAGCCTTCACCCCATCGATACGCAGACCGCGAAGCGCCGGCATCCGTTCCGACAGTGCCGCCACCGTCGCCGAGGCGATCTCCCAGTCTGTGGCGGTGGGGTGGGAATCGTCGGTCGCCGGACGCCAATGCGCCGGCGGTTCGAGCGCAGTGCTCACGCCAGCGAGGCAGGCGGGATACCAGGACAGATAGACGCGGCCATTACCCCAGCAGACGACATCTCCAAAGGGGCCGAGCACGAAAGTGGTCGGTCTCGGGAGTTCGAGTGTGCTGGCCAACTGTCCAAAGACCGCGTATTTCAGACGCTGGAACACCGGTCGGGACGGGCGGATACCCATCGTCGCGTCGATGGTCAACCTCCCGTCCCACAGACAATTGACCACGGCGTCCGCACGGTCGCAGTGAACGATGCCTGCGGAATCGACCGTCGCGACGGAAAACCCCTGAGGGGACCGCTCGACACGTTGGACATGGTGCCCCGTGCGCCGCGGAATCTGGTGGGCATCCAACGCCCCCACCAGCGCCGCCCTCACCCGATGGGGGTCGACGGCGACCTCAGGTGTCTGGAAGGCCGCGATGACGTCGCCAGCGTACCCGCGCAGCGCGGGATCGGGCAGGCGGGTGACCGGCTGGAATGCCCGCGAGCCGGCGTACCTGCCGCCGGACTGCAATCGAGTCCCCGCAACGGCATCGACGTATGCATAGTGCTGTTGCAGGCTGTCTGGTGTCAGCAGAGAGCCCTCGAGGACCGCGTAGATGAAATCGCGTGAGCGTATCGCTGACCAGTTGACTGGTCGCGGGAGCCAGGTGTCCAGCAGATCGGAAAAGGCCAGTGCGCCGTCCACCATCAGCCGCGCCGTCCGGCGATCCGGCTCGTTGCTGTAGACATAGCCGAGGTGCAGTTTGCCCTCACCCCTGAGGCTCGTCCGCGCGTACACGTCGGGCGCACGATCGACAAGATCGACCCGCCAGCCGGCCTGATGTAGCGCAAGCGCCACGCACACGCCCTGGATGCCCGCTCCGAGAATCGTCGCTGATGGCTGAACTCGGCGCATCACGTGTGTGACCGCGACAGCTCCCGGTGAGCCACTCGTGCAGCCGCCCTCAGACCTCGAACAGGGAGACGCAACCAGCGAACCGCAGGGCGGCTGAGACCGGACCGGTGTGTGTCGGTCCAGTCGGGAACTGAGACTCGAGCGTTGTCCAATCCGAGAAGAGTCACGAACAACACGTGAGTCGCGCAGACGCAGGTCATCGGTGTCTTGCGGCAGGAGGCCGCGAGGCCGGACGTGGCTAGGGCCAGCAGCCGCCGGGGCGCAAGACGAGCGAGTCGACTGGCAGGCATCATGGGACTCGGGCAGGGCACCCGCAACCGGACAGTCGGGGTGCGGAGCAGACACGCACTGGGACGACAGCCATGACGCGACTCACAGTGCACGAGCATAGCGGATCGGCCGCCGCCGTACGCCGCCGGGAGGAGAGACAGGGGATGCGCTGTCCGAGGGCTGCCTGCGAGGGGCGAATGCTTACCGCACCCGGCACCGGCGAGGGAACCGCCCCAGGGCACTCCCCCCAGACCGCCGCTGGTCGAGACACCGGTTGAACGCCGCCTGACCTGCCGAGCTTCCTCGGACCACTCGTTACTGGAGATGGCCCCTCACTCAGTCGGCGGAGCCCACCGGAGGCTGTCCGCTCGATCGCGGGGTTAGCGGTCACCACGCCGTGCCGCCTTGGCTTTACCAGCGCCAGAGACGGAAATGGCCCCATCGGGGTTGCGGGTCATGGTCTTGATGTGCTCGACCCTGCGAAAACGTAGCGCCGACCAATCCTCGTCAATGGCGACTTGTCGAACCGGCTCGAAACCTGCTGCGCCGAGCACCGACCATCCAGAGTCGCGATTGAACTCACACCTGTACTTCTTGGAAGTGCCTTTGGGATATGCCATCCAAAGTACTGCATCTCCCTCGCACGCCCGGGCCAGCGTGGTAGACGCTGCGTCGCGCTCGGCTTGCGTCACAGCGAAAGCGATGGCGAACGAGCTACGTCCGGACACTGTGCGCTGGATGGAAACCTCTTGAAGGGCAGCCAGCTCCTGTTCGAACGAGGCGGGCGCGTTGAGGACGTGCACCACGTCCTGACTGGTGAGATTCAGCTTCTTGAAGAGCGGGGTCATGAGCGTGGTGATGTGTGGCACCTACCATTGCGCATCCGATGATCCGGGCTCCCTCGTACGAAAACGCCCACTGGGCCTCGTCGAACGACACGCCGTGCGTCTTCGCATTGGAGCGAGCCTTGGCCTCAAGTATTCACGATCTGTGAGGCGCGAATGCCTACCGCACCCGGCACCGGCAAGGGAATCGCCCCAGGACACTACCCTCCGGACCGCCGCTGGTCGAGAAACCGGTTGAACGCCTCCCGGGCCTCGGCGCTCATGAACAGGGCCTCATGGGGGCCGCCGGGAATCTCAAGGAAAAGGTTCCGCTGGCAGCTGGTGCAGGCGTCAAGGGCCTGCCTGAAGAGTGGCCACGAGCGCATCTGGATGGCCGCATCGGCCAGGCCCTGCACGAACAGTTCGTCGGCCAGAAGACCCGAGGTGAACGACAGCAGCGAGCGATCGCGATAGGGCCCGGGGTTCACGGACGGCACACCATAGCGCTGCACCATCACGCCGCATTCCGGACTGGCGGGGGCGCTGCCCCGCTCCTCGAGCAGACACCGGAACTCAAAGTCGAGCGGGCCGGGAGCACTGGCAATCACCCCAGCGGTTGGGTGCATGGTATTCAGCCGCGTGACCACATAGCCCCCCTGGGAATGACCGGCCAGGAAGATCCGGTCAACCGTCACGCCCAGGGCCCTCGAAGCCTCGTGCTTCACCCACAGCAGCGCGGCCTCGGCCTCGCGTACGCCGTCTCCCATCGCGCGGTCCTGCTGCGGATAGGCGACGCTCACCAGCAGCAGGTCGTGGCGCACGAGCAGACGCCTGAAGTTGTCGAGCGCGAGTTGGGCGGCCGGGACAATGCGGTCATCAAACCAGACCGTGCCGTGAAACAGCAGCATGGCATCCCTGACCGGTCCGGCCGGCTGGTCAATCACCACCTGCACGGAGACGCCGCCGTATGTGATCGTCCGCAAGCCCTGCGCCGGCAGAGGCTGGACGGCGGTCGGTGCGGGCGTGGGTGCGGTGACCTGAGGCCCTCCGGCCGAACCTGACTCGCCGCAGCCAGCGGCGGTCAGCAGCGCAGCCACCACGGCTATGGCCCTCGACTGTCGCAGCCCGTTACGCATGGTGAGGCGAATCGTCACTGCGTGTGAGCCCCTCTGGACCAGGGCCACGGTGGACGATGACCGGACCGGGTCGTCGCCGTGACCACGGCCGACCCGGTCCAATCTGCCTGGACGCGGCCTCCGATCGATGCCATGCGTCGCATCCTCACTGCGGAGCGGCCGTCGTGGTCGCCGGCGCGCCGCGCGTGTACTTGTCGAACCAGTGGCGGAGATACAACTGCGTGCGCACAAAATTCGACGGCGTGCTGGTCGTGCCGTGAGCCTCGTTGTTGAAGCGGATCATCGCCGTCGGCACCTTGAGCAGCTTCAACGCACTGTAAAACTGCTCCGTCTGCGGCATTGGCGTCCGCAGATCATCGACGCCGGTCATCAGCATGGTCGGCGTCTTCACGTTGCCGACGTAGCTGAGCGGCGAGCGCCGGAAGTGCTCGGACGGATCTTCCCACGGCAACTTCGCGAAGTTGTGATACCACCCCGCACCATCGGTCGTGCCGACGAAGCTGACCCAGTCAATCACGGGACAGTTCGCCGATGCGGCCGCGAACCGGTTGGTCTTGCCGACCGTCCACGCGGTCAGCACGCCGCCGCCGCTGCACCCGGTGACAAACATGTTGCGCTCGTCCACGAAACCCTTCTTCAGCAGCTCATCGACGCCAGCCATCAGGTCGTCGTAGTCCTGGCTCGGATACGCGTTGTTGATTCTGTTTCCGAACTCGCTGCCGTAGCCCGTGCTGCCCCGCGGATTCGTGTAGAGGATGACGTAGCCGTTGGCGGCCATCTCCTGCCAGCCATAGTTGAATCCGACGCCGTACATGCTGTGCGGACCGCCGTGGATGTGCAGCTGCATGGGGTACTTGCGGTTCGCATCAAATTCAGGCGGTGTCATGTACCAGCCCTGAATCTTCAGCCCGTCCACCGATGTGTACCAGAATTCCTTCACGTCGCCGAGCTTCCTGCCCTTGAGAATGTCCTCGTTCACGGCCGTCAACTGGCGGAGCTGTGCCGGGTTGGCGACGTCGTAGGTGACGATGTCGGGCGGCGTCTGGAACGACGTGAGCACGCCGACAGCCGTGCCTGTCTTCGACACGCTCGTGGTCGTCAGCATGTGGGCGCCTTTGGTTACTGGCTGCACGGCGTCCGCACGCGTGCCCGCCATCGGCAGCACATAGAAGTTCTGCACGCCGGCATCCTGCGCCGTGAAATACACGCCGGTACCGTCGGCCTTCCACTGGATGTTCTGCGGCGAGCGATCCCAGGCGCCTGACACTAGCCGGTGATTGGTGCCGTCGATGTTCATCACATACAGCTTGCTGTCGGCCCAGGTGTTCCGCGAGGCGTCGAGTCCCGTGTAGGCGACGAGCCGGCCATCCGGCGATACGCGCGGGTTGTTATCCGGGCCTTTTCGGGTGGTCAGCTGCCTGATCGCGCCGGTCTCAACGCTGACGGCATAGATCTCCGATTCGCGGAACGCATACTCGGCATCCGGAATGCGAAGCGACGTGAACAGAATCTGGGTGCCGTCGGGCGTGAACTCGATGCCGTTGTGGTCCCAGTCACCGTCGGTCAACTGGCGCGGCGTGCCGCCGGTGGCCGGCACCGTGAACAGATGCCGATACCCATCGTCATTGAAACCCTGACCATCCTGCCGATAGTCCAGCCGCTCGACGATGCGAGGCGTGTCGACCCACTTGGCGCCTTCGGGCCGCTCGGGCATCCGGATTGGCCAGACATTTTTCTTTTCAACTTTCATGGCAAAGGCGATCGACCGGCCATCCGGCGACCATGTGACACTGCCCGGCGCCTCGGTCACTCGCGTGACCTGCGAGGTGGCACCCTCAGCGTCCATGTAGCGCACGAAAATCTGAGAGCCGCGTGGTTCGCCCTCGGCGGTGTAGAGAATGCGATCGCCACCCGGCGACCAGCGCGCGTTGCTGCCGCGCACCAGGAAGCGGTTCCTGCTGCCATCCACGTTCATCACCCAGAGTGATGACTCGCGTTTGTCGTTGATCTTGTCGAGCCAGGTTCGCGTGTAGATGATCTGTGTCCCGTCAGGTGATAGCTGCGGGTCTGCGACCGTTTCGTATTCCCAGTAAAGATCGAGAGTCAGCCGGTCGGAGGCCGCCGTGTT